>JBFINI010000166.1:0-6976 GCA_041611275.1 Burkholderiaceae bacterium | reverse complement strand
GCCGGAGGAAGAAGCCTGCTACGACCCGCAGAACAAGCTGTGGTGGGACCGTATCAGCAACGCGCCGGTAACCACGCACAGCGAAGGCGCCGATCCGTTTCTTTTCGGCAGTTTCAAATTGCACGACGGAACGGCGGTCAAGCCCTCCTTCCAGTTGCTGCAGGAACGCGTGCGTGATTGCACGCCGGGCTGGGCTGCCAATATCACCGGCATTCCGGCGGCGACCATCACGCGGCTGGCGCACGAGCTGGGCATCACCGCTCGTGACGAGAAGATCGAGTTGCCGATCGCCTGGACCGATGCCTGGGGTGTCGAGCACCAGACCGTGACCGGCAACCCGGTGGCGTTTCATGCAATGCGTGGCCTGGCCGCACACTCGAACGGCTTTCAGACCATTCGTGCGCTGGCCATCCTGATGAGCCTGCTCGGTACCATCGACCGGCCGGGTGGCTTTCGGCACAAGGCGCCGTTCCCGCGGCCGATCCCGCCCTGCGCGCGCACGCCGAATACGCCGCTGGCCATCAAGCCCAACAGCCCACTGGACGGCATGGCGCTGGGCTGGCCGTCCGATCCCGACGACCTGTTCGTGCACGACGACGGCACGCCGGTGCGCATCGACAAGGCGTTTTCCTGGGAGTATCCGCTGTCGGTGCATGGGTTGATGCACAACGCGATCACCAATGCCTGGCGCGGTGATCCGTATCGCATCGACACGCTGCTGCTGTTCATGGCCAACATGGCGTGGAACTCGACGATGAACACCGTCGAGGTGCGGCGCATGCTCAATGATCGCGACGAGAGCGGTGAGTACAAGATCCCGTTCCTCGTCGTCTGCGACGCTTTCCAGTCGGAGACAACCGCCTTCGCTGATCTGGTGCTGCCCGATACGACCTACCTCGAGCGGCACGACGTGATGTCGATGCTCGACCGGCCGATTTCGGAGTTCGATGGCCCTGTGGATTCGATACGCGTGCCAGTGCTGCCGCCAACCGGCGAGTGCCGGCCGTTCCAGGAAGTCCTGATCGAGCTTGCCTCGCGACTGAAACTGCCGTCCTTCACCCGTCCCGACGGCAGCCGCAAGTTCCGCAGCTACCCGGACTTCATCATTAATTACGAGACCGATCCGGGCTCGGGCATCGGCTTCCTGTCTGGCTGGCGCGGCCGCGGCGGCGAGAAGTTCATGCGCGGCGAGCCCAATCCGCAGCAATGGGAGCTCTACGAGAAGAACAACTGCGTCTTCCATCACAAGCTGCCGCCGTCGTACCAGTACATGCGCAACTGGAACAAGGGCTATCTGGAGTGGTCGCGCCGCAACCGCATCACGCGCTACGACGAGCCGATCCTGATCCATCTGTATTCCGAGGTGCTACAGAAGTTCCGCCTCGCCGCGCAGGGCAAGGGCATCTCGCGCAAGCCGCCGGCGCACCTGCGCAGCCGCATCGCCACCTACTTCGATCCCCTGCCCTTCTATTACCCGCCGCTCGAAGTGCAGGCGACCGACACGCAGAAGTATCCGCTGGCCGCAATTACGCAGCGGCCGATGGCCATGTACCACTCGTGGGATTCGCAGAATGCCTGGCTGCGCCAGATCCACACCCACAACTACCTGTTCGTCAATCCGCGCACTGCGCGGCAGTCAGGCATCGCCGACGACGACTGGATCTGGGTCGAGTCGCAGTGGGGCAAGGTGCGCTGCATGTGCCGCTACTCGGAGGCGGTCGAGCCAGACACCGTGTGGACGTGGAACGCGATCGGCAAACTCGCCGGCGCCTGGGCGCTGTCGCCGGGGGCCAACGAGTCGCAGAAGGGCTTCCTGCTCAATCACGTGATCAGCGAGGAACTGCCGGCCGTGGGCGGCAACGGCCGCGTCTCGAACTCCGATCCGATCACCGGCCAGGCAGGCTGGTACGACGTGCGTGTGCGCATCCGCAAGGCAGAGCCCGGCGAGCAAGCCGTGACCTCGCCGCAGTTTGCGCCGCTGCGCGCTTTTCCGGGCATGACGACAGCGAAGAAACTCTGGCTCGCCTACACGACGCGCGGCAAAGGAGGCGCGCGATGACGCAGCTCGACGCAATGGAGTGCTCGCTGTGACCCAGCTCGCGTTGGTCATCGACCTGAATGTCTGCGTCGGTTGTCACGCCTGCGTGACCAGCTGCAAGGAATGGAACACCTCCGGAACGGCCGGTGCGTTGGCCGATTTCCGACCCTATGATGCCGACCCGACCGGGACCTTTTTCAATCGCGTGCAGACGTTCGAGGTCGGCGAGTTCCCGGACACGCAGACCGTGCACTTTCCTAAATCGTGCCTGCACTGCGAGGATCCGCCCTGCGTGCCCGTGTGCCCGACCGGTGCCAGCTACAAGCGGCCCGAGGATGGCATCGTGCTGGTCGACTACGACAAGTGCATCGGCTGCAAGTACTGCTCGTGGGCCTGTCCCTACGGCGTGCGCGAAATCGACGAGAAGCAGAAGGTGATGACGAAGTGCACGCTTTGCGTCGACCGCATCTACGACCCGAAGCTGCCGCCGACCGAGCGCAAACCAGCCTGCGTTCTGGCCTGTCCGACCAACGCCCGGCTGTTCGGCGACGTGCATGATCCGGCCAGCGACGCCGCGCAGGCGATCCGCGATCGCGGCGGTTACGCGTTGATGCCCGAATGGGGCACGCAGCCAGCGAATCATTATCTGCCGCGCCGGCGCACTGAACTGAAGATCGAAGCCGACGAACTGGTGCGCGTCGACAATCCGCTGAAGGTCGACGGCAAGCTGCCGAAACCGTCGCGGCAGGACCCGGCCCTCGACGACGTGACCTCCTGGTAGGGCCGCCGCATGCAGCCTGCGTTTTCGGTGATCTTCCTGACCACGCTGCTCGGCGCCGGCCAGGGCCTGCTGCTGGCGCTCTATCTGGCCGAGTTCGGCGCCCGTCATGGCTGGTGGCTGGCCGCGCCGGCCGACAGCGCATTTTTCGCCATCGGCGCCGCCATCGCCGTGCTACTGACCGTCGGGGGCCTGGTGGCCTCGATCTTTCACCTCGGCCGGCCGGAACGCGGCTGGCGCGCGGCCGCGCGCTGGCGCACGTCGTGGCTGTCGCGCGAGATTATCGTGCTGCCCGCATTCCTTGGCGGCACCGCGCTTTACGGCTTGATGCACTGGACCGGTTGGCCGGCCATGGGGGCAACGCCAACGCTGATCATCGGCGCGATCGCCGTGATCTTTTCCCTGTTGCTCTTCCTGTGCACGGGAATGATCTACGCCTGTCTGAAGTTCCTGCAGGAATGGGCCACGCCGCTGACCGTAGCCAATTACCTGCTGCTCGGCTCGGCGTCGGGCTTCACGCTGGCCGCCGCCTATGCCGCAGCGGCCGCGCCGCAACTGGTCGGCTTCTTCGGCGCCTGGGCGCTGGCGCTGACCATCACTGCACTGCTTACCCGCGGCGCCTCGCTGATCCGCAATGCGCGGCTGAAGCCGAAATCGACACTCGCTTCGGCCATCGGCGTCAAGCATCCGCGCATCGTGCAGAAATCGCAGGGCATGATGGGCGGCTCCTACAACACGCGTGAGTTCTTTCACGGCCGTTCGCGCACTGTTCTGCGGTCGGTGAAGTGGGTATTCCTGCTGCTTACCTTTCCGCTGCCGGTGCTGCTGCTCGCCGCCGGCCTGTCCGGGCCGTCGCCGGCGCTGCTGGCCGCCGCCTTCGCCACGCAGTATGTCGGCCTGCTCGCCGAGCGCTGGTTCTTCTTCGCGCAGGCTAATCACCCGCAGAATCTCTACTACCAGGCGGTGGCCTGACCGGCACAGACGCGGCAGACGCACACTGCGCGACTTCTATAGTATGGGGTCGTTTTCGTAGTGTGCGGCAATGCCGTCCCGGCCCCCGTGAAGCCAGATCTGATCGAGTCGCGCGCGGTCGCTGACACCCAGCCGACTGCGGGCGCGAACGAACGAAGCCACGACGAGACCGGCTCGGTGCTGGTCGATTTCCTTGGCCTCGTCGTTGGGTTGACCGCCGCGCGCGCCGGCGCCATTCGCGCACCGATCGGCGATGGCACCAAGCTGCGCCTGATCGCCTCGGTTGGACTGCCCTCCGAACTGTGCGAGCGCGATGCGCTGATGCCCGCCAGCTGCGGCATGTGCGGCGCCGCGCTGAAGACCGCATTGACGCGCCAGGCCACGCCGTCGGTCGGCTGCGCAATTCTCAGCCTCGAAGATCCCTTCGGCGCGATTCGCGGACGCGCGGTGGCAGTGCCGCTCGATCACCGTGACCGGCCGATCGGCGTGCTCAACCTTTTCTTCGCCGAGGGCAACGATCCGCCGCCCGGTATCACCCGTCTGCTGCGGCCGTTCGGCCAACTGCTCGGCCTGGCGCTTGAAAACGAACGCCTGGCCCGGGAGAACCTGCAGGCGCGAGTAGCGGCCGAGCGGCAGTCGATGGCCGCCGATATCCACGACGCATTGGCGCAGTCGCTGACCTTCGTACGCATGCGCATGTCGCTGCTGCAGGACGCGATGAATCGCAATGACGCTGAGAACGCGCGCAGCTACAGCACCGACGTCAGCGACGAACTACGCAACGCCCACAGCCGGCTGCGCGAGATGATTTCAATGTATCGCGCCGGTATGGACTCGCGCGGCCTGAGCATGTCCTTCGAGGAACTCGCCTCCGCCTTCCGCGGCCGCACCGGCATCGAGCTGAAGGTCGATTGCCGCGTCGACGACATCGACCTGGAAACCGAACAGCAGCTGCAGGTCTTTTTTATCGTGCAGGAAGCACTGGCCAATGTCGCCCATCACTCCGGCGCTCGCCGCGCGCGCCTGACGATCGAGCGGGCCGGCGAGGACCTGCGCGTCGTCGTCGAGGACGACGGCCGCGGCCCGAGCGAGGACATCCTCGATCCGCGCTGCGCCGGCCGCCTGACCGAAGCTGGGCATCACGGCCTGCAGATCATGCGCGAACGTGCCGGCCGCGCCGGCGGCCGACTGCAGATCGCCGCCCTGCCCGCCGGCGGCACCCGCGTCACCCTCACCGTGCGCCGAGCCGCCCCCGCGGAGCTGCACTGATGGCCGACCCGATCAAGCTGGTTCTGGTCGACGACCACTCGCTGGTGCGCCAGGGGCTTGCCGATCTGCTGTCGCGCGGCGCCGGCATGGAAGTGCTGGCCACCACCGGCCGCGCCGACGACGCGTATGCGCTGCTGCAGCAGCATCGTCCAGATCTGCTGATTCTCGACCTGCGCATGGCGCCGACCGACGGCATCACCTTGCTCAAGCAGTTGCGCGAGCAGGGTTCGGAGACGCCGGTGCTGGTGCTGACAATGAGCGAGGCGGCCGAAGATCTTGCCGCCGCCCTGCGACTGGGCGTGCGTGGCTATCTGCTGAAGGACATGGAACCGGCCGACGTGATCGAATCGATCCGGCGCGCCGCGCGCGGCGAACTGGTGGTCGCGCCGTCGATCGCCGGCAAGCTGGCCACCATCCTGCAGAGCGGCGAGGAGCCGGGCAGCGCCGCGAGCCTGGTCAAGCAGCTCACCGGCCGCGAACGGCAGATTCTCGGTTACGTTTCCTCCGGTATGAGCAACAAGGCGATCGCCATCAAGCTCGGCATCAGCCACGACACGGTCAAGCTGCACGTGCGCCATATCCTGGCCAAGCTCGGCCTCAGCTCGCGCGTCGAAGCCGCCGTGTTCGCGGTGCAGAACCGCGAAGCGTTCGGCATGCAGCAGCGCTAGTCGCGACAAGCGCTGTATTGGCCCGCCCGTTTTCCGGGCTGCGCATCATCTTGCACAATGACTTGCGCCACGGCCGGAAATTCGCAGCCAGTCAGTTAATGGCGCTTGCCGACCGCGGTCTTCTTCGCGGCCGGCATCGTACGCCCGCTCGAGCATCGGCTCGGTTCGATGGCGGGACCCACTCGAAAACTCAGGTACTCGCCCGTCCGCCGGCCTGTGCCCTTGGCGCTAACTGGCTTCGTTTTACGGCTGGTCTTGATCTGAATCGATACGGACGGCAGCGTCTTGCGCGACTCTGTTACGTCGTTGGTGGGGGATTTCGTGGTCGTCGGCACCGATTCGATGATGCGCCTTGAGCCTCCCCGCGCACGAGACGCCGGCTTGTCTCGTTCGACCATCTGAGACCTTACAGACTACACCACCGACCCAAGAAGCCCGCAAACTTTCGAGCCTTGAATCCGCGAAGCAGCCGCAAGATGGCCATCACTGATACCGACGTCATGAAGCAGACTCCGGCGGCCCGCGACGATCGAGGTGCGCGGGCGTGCCGCATGAGCGCCCCGGAAACCCGCCTGATGCAAGGCAATCAGGCGATCGCCGCCGGCGCGATCTACGCCGGCGCCCGCTTCTACGCCGGCTATCCGATCACGCCGTCGTCCGAGATCGCCGACGAGTGCGCGACGTTGATGCCGAAGCTCGGCGGCGTGTTCCTGCAGATGGAAGACGAGATGGCGTCGATCGCCGCGGTGATCGGCGCCTCGCTCGCCGGCGCGAAAGCCTTCACCGCGACCAGCGGCCCGGGCTTCTCGCTGATGCAGGAAAACCTCGGCCTGGCGGTGATGGGCGAAGTGCCCTGCGTGGTCATCGACGTGCAGCGCTCGGGCCCGAGCACCGGGCTGGCGACCAAGCCGGCGCAGTCCGACATCATGCAGGTGCGCTGGGGGCGTCATGGCGACCAGTCGGTCATCGCGCTTTGCCCGTCCAGCGTCCATGAGTGCTTCACGCTGACCGTGCAGGCATTCAACGTCGCCGAGCGCGTTCGCGTGCCGGTCATCCTGCGGCCCGACGAGATCGTCGGCCACATGCGCGAGAACGTCGCGCTGCCGCTGCCCGGCGAGATCGAGGTCATCGACCGCAAGACGCCCGCCGGAGCGCCGACGGAATACCTGCCGTTCAAGCCGGACGCCGACGGCGTGGCGCCGCTCGCCGCCTATGGCAGCGACTACGTCTTCCATGTCACCAGTTCGATGC
>JBFINI010000165.1:0-6989 GCA_041611275.1 Burkholderiaceae bacterium | reverse complement strand
GTTCTGGGGCCTGATCGCCTCGATGTGGGTCGGCAACCTGATGCTGGTGATCCTCAATCTGCCGCTGATCGGCATGTGGGTGAAGCTGCTCACCGTGCCATACCGGTGGCTGTTTCCGGCGATCGTGGTCTTCTGCGTGATCGGCGCCTACTCGGTGAACAACGACACCTTCGAAGTGAAGATGGTCGCGTTGTTCGGAATCCTTGGCTACCTGTTCTTCAAGCTCAAATGCGAGCCGGCGCCGCTGATTCTTGGCTTTATTCTCGGGCCGATGATGGAGGAAAACCTGCGCCGGGCGATGCTGCTGTCGCGCGGCGATCCGACCGTGTTCTTCACCCGGCCGCTGTCTTTGACGCTGTTGTCGATGGCGCTGGCGCTGATCCTGCTGGTGGCGCTGCCGGCATTCAAGAAGACGCGCAGTGAGGCGTTTCAAGAGGAACTCTAGGACAATGCCCGTCCGCGGCATCGCGCCGCGGCAACCTTGAGCGGCACTAATGGACTATTTCAGCGTTGCGTTCTTTGTCGCGGTATTGCAGATCATCGCCATCGACATCCTGCTCGGCGGCGACAACGCGATCGTCATCGCGCTGGCCTGCCGCAGGCTGCCGGAGCACCAGCGCAACAAAGGCATCTTCTGGGGTGTATTCGGGGCGATCGCACTGCGCGTGGTGTTGATTTTCTTCGCCCTGCAGTTGCTGGCCCTGCCGTTCCTTAAGATCGTTGGCGCGCTGCTGCTGCTGTGGATCGGCGTCAAGCTGCTGCTGCCCGACGATGAGGGCGGCGGCCACGACGGCATCGAGGGCAGCACGCACCTGATCGGCGCGATCAAGACCATCGTTGTCGCCGACGCCGTGATGAGTCTGGATAACGTGATCGCTGTGGCCGGTGCAGCCAAGGGTGACCTCGGGCTGGTCGTCTTCGGCATCGTGATCAGCATCCCGATCATCGTCTGGGGCAGCAAGTTCGTGCTCAAGCTGATGGACCGCTTCCCAATCGTGATCACGCTCGGTGCGGCGCTGCTCGGCTGGATCGCCGGCGGCATGTTTGTCGGCGATGTCGTGCTGAAGCCGTATCTGGAAGGCGCGCCGGGATGGCTGTCCTACGCGGCGGCGATCATCGGTGCGATGTTCGTCGTCGCGCTCGGCACCTGGCTTGCCCGCCGCGCCAAGAAGCCGGCGGCGCCGGTGGTCGAACTGAAGCTGAACAACGGGCCGCCGCGGCGCGACTAGCCAGCCTACGGAGGGCAACAATGGCCAAGATTCTGATCGGTATCGACGGCTCCGAACATTCCCGGCGGTCGGTCGAGCATCTGCTCAAGCTGTGCAAGGATCAGGGGCCGCAGGAGATTCATCTGCTGAATGTGCAAATCCCGGTCGAATCCGGCCATGCCCGGATGTTCGTCAGCGAGGAGCAGCTGCAGGGCTACTACCGGGACGAAGGCATCGCCGCGCTGAAGGAGGCGCGCGAGATCCTCGACCGCGCCGGCGTGCCGTACCGACACCACGTGGCGGTCGGCCACGTGGCGCAGACCATCGCGGCCTACGCGAAGGAGCACGCTTTCGATCAGATCGTCATCGGTTCGCACGGGCGCGGTGCGCTGCGCCACCTGCTGATGGGCTCGGTGGCCACCGACGTGCTCAGGTTGTCCGAGATCCCCGTTACGCTGGTCAAGTAGCGACGCCTGTTGCCGGGCGCTTGCGGCAGGGCCAGCGCGGGCGCCGATGCCGCTTGCGCTGGGTTGGCCCAGCCGATCTCAACGCCGATCGAAATGCCCTGGTCAGCCAGCGACTTCCCGGCAGCGATGGCGAATCTGCCGCCGCGCGTACGCGACAAAGCCATCGAGATCGCCAATGCGCTGCTTACTGAGGGCATGGACGAAGGCAAGGCGATTCGTATTGCCATCGCCAAGGCGAAACAGTGGGCGGCACGGCGTTCGCCGCGCCGTCGCAACAATTAGGGTCAAGACGCGATCGAGCGGGCTGCGGCTTCGATTCGGATCGTCCGGAGCCGGTCGGCACCGCGGCGCGTTCCGCCAGGTGCAGACTCCTTCAGAGTCGCTGCTTGTGCGCTACCGGCGGCGCCGGGCGTCGGCGCGCGTTGCTGTCGACCATCTTCAGCAGCCGCATCGCATCGATCGGCGCGCGGCCGAATGCATCATTGTCGAAGTACACGTGGACTGCGCGGCTTTCGCCGAGCCAGCGGTCGAGGCGTCGCGTCCACGATTCCAGCTCGCGCGCCGAATAGCCCGACGCGTAGGTCTGCGCGTGGCCGTGCAGCCGGACATAGACCAGATCGGTCGTTACCGCGTCCCACAACGGCCAGTCGGCGGCGTCGGACTGGCACACGGCGATGCCGTGTGCTTGCAGGCACGCCGTGGTCTCGTCGCCGAACCACGATGGATGGCGGAATTCGATCGCGTGCCGCACCGTTCGCCAGTAGCGCAGCGTGCGGGCGAACTGCTGCAGGCGGTCGAGGTGAAAATGAAAGTTCGCCGGCAGCTGCCACAGCACGGCGGCCAGCTTCTCGCCGAGCCCGGCGGCGCGTTCGCGCTCCAGCCGGATCGACGGCAGCGGATCGGCGAGCTTGCGATTGTGCGTCAGGTAACGGTTGGCTTTGATCGCGAAGCGGAAGCCCGGCGGTGTCTCGGCGCGCCAGCGCGCGAAAGTCTCGCGCCGCTGCAAACGGTAGAAGGTTGCGTTGACCTCGATGGCGGTGAGGCGTTCGGCGCAGAATGCCAGCCAGCGACTCTGCGGCACGCCGCGGTAGAAGGATTCGCGCCACGCGGGATAGTTCCAGCCGCTGGTCCCGATGCAGGCGCGCGGCGAAGGTGAAGGCTGGGTCATCTTTTCAGGCACGCGGCGGATTGCCGATGATCACGATCCAGTCCCTGTTGCAGCGGATCCGTTGGGGTCCGCAGTTTGCCCGCGGCAGCGTCGCGCTCGGCTCTTTCGACCGCCTGCAACGGTGTGTCGTCACCGTGCCATTGGAGCAGATCCGCGTCGAGGCCGGCAATCATTTCTCGTTCGCCGTGGAATCGACCCCGGCAACCGGCGACCATACGCGGGTCGCGTGACGTGGGTTCGGTGGATCCGGCTGCGACCGCCGTGGCCTGGCGTGCGGGTGGTCGGCCGCGTACTCGCTGAGCCTCGGTTGCCTCGCGACCGCGGTCATGTTGAAGCCCTTACCCGCGAGTGTCGCGCCGGGCCGCTGCCGGCTCTGTTCCGCCCGCCCGCCGCTAACCTCCATCTGAAGATTGAATGAAGATCTATCCATTGATTCGCCTTCACGAAGAAAGCTCGTTGTCGACGCTCTGCTGCTGATCGTCATCGCCGTGCTGCGCGTCACCGCAACCGATGCGGCGCAGTTCAGCGGCAACGCGGCGGCGTTCGAGCGCGATGTCACCATCGACACCACGCGCCCACGATTGAGCTCGTCACTGACGACCGCTACGTGAATTTCGGCGGCCTTGGCGCGATCGTCTGCAAGGCCTCAGCCGACGCCGCCAGCAACGGCGTGAAGATCGGCGAGTACTTCTTTCCGGGCGTCCCCGGCCAGGTGAAGGACCGTCCCGATCACCGGCTGGCTTTCTTCGTGCACCCCTGTCCGAAGGGTGCGATGCGACCGCCCGAAGCGGGGTGTCCGGCGCGGACGCGAATCCGCACTGGCGACGAGAGGTGCCGCCCGCGTTGTCATGGGGAGCGAGGCTAAGCGTGCTACGACTTCCGGCGCATCGACGCCGGGCCGGAGGTCGACGAGACTAGCCGCCAAGTCAGCAGCGCGGGGACTCATATGCTCGAGACGATCTTCAGGAACGGCAGTGAGCGCAAACAGACGCAGGACGACCTGCGGACATTGGTCGAGCAGGCCCGCGCGGAACGCGCGCAGCTCTCCGCGATGCTCGAGCAGATCAACCGCGCGTCGCCGGTGCTCGCGCGCACCGGGCGCACGCTCGATGATTTGCGCATCAAGGCCGACGAGGTCACGCGCCGTTGCGACAAGCTGGGCAAGGTGGTGGGTAGGTACGAGGAGTGCAGCAACAGCTTCGAGCAGCTCGAGGGGCGCATGAACGGCCTGCTCGTTCAGGTCGCCGAAGCCCAGCGCACCGCCGACGCGATGACCGCGCCCGACGGAGGCTTGCAGCGAATGCAGCGGGCGGCCGACGAAATGAACTCGCGCTCGCGCCAGGCACACGCGGCGCTGGAGGAGCTGCAGCGCGAGGGCGACCAGTTGGAGGCCCTGCGCGAGCGGCTGAGCGAGACCACCGCGCAGATGGGGCAGTCGGTCGACGGCGCGGTCGCGCTGAAGGTCGAGCTCGAGGACTTGCGCCGCGTGGAAGCCGAGCTCAGGCTCGAGATGCGGGGTATTCGCGAAAGCGCAGGCGAGGCCCGGGGCGACTCCGAAGCGGCGCGCGGCGCCGTGGAGGACGTGCACGCCAAGCTCGATTCGCTCGCCCAGTTGCAGGAGCTCAGCAAGAGCACCGAGCACCGACTCGCCGCCCTGAACGCGCTGGCCGAGCACATCGCCCACAAGGGCAAGGCGCTTGAGGCGCAAAAGCTTGCGGTCGAGCGCGCCGTGGTCGAGGCGGCGCAGCTCAACGAGATGGTGTGGAACATGGACGCGCAGATCGCCCGGCTCGAAGCTGGCGGCGATCAGATCCGGCGCACCGAGGAGACCGTCGCGCGCATGGAGCAGCTGGCAAAAAACACTGCTGACGAGCTTGCTGCCGCCGGCGCGGCGCGCGACGAGTTCATGCGCGAATCGCAGCGGCTCGACGCCGAAAGCCGGTCGCTGGCGGAGGCGATGAAAGGGACGCTCGAACGGCTGTCGTTCGACAAGAAGGAAGTCGACGCTTTCGATGCGCGGCTCAAGGCGCTCGCCAAAGCCGTGGGTGAGACCGAAGCGCGTGTGCAAGGCGTGCTGACCCGGGACCAGGATCTGGCGGCCATGCAACGCGACGCCGATGCATTGGCCAAGGCGTTCACCGCGCTGACTGCCAATGCCGATGAGCTGGCGCGCAAGCAGAGCCAACTCGATTCGCTGGGCAGCCAACTGGCGCAGATCGACGCGCTCGGCAAGCGCACGGCGGCCCAGCACGAGAATCTGCTGCAGTCGCAGAAGGAGCTCGAGACGGCGCGCGGCGAGCTGGCCGAGTTCCACCAAGCGCATGCCGCGGCCGCCCAGTTACGCGACAAACTGGCGCTGGATCGCGCTGAGCTCGACGCGTTTGGCGGGCGCACGAACGAGATGCTCGCTCGCGCGCCCGAGCTGCAGGCGCGACTGGACGAAGTGCTGGCCAAGATGGCGTTGGTCGAACAGGGCAGCGAGGCGGCCGCAGGGCTGGGCGAGTTGACCACCCGGCTCGACGCGCAGGTGCGCCAGGTAGGCGCGCGGCTGCAGTTCGTCGAGAAGCTCGAGTCGCGTGTCAACGGTCTGCACGAGGTCACTGCCGACGTCGAGCAGAAACTCGCCGCGCAGCTGGCGCGCCGCGCCGAGGTGGAGAGCCTGCAGAGCCTGTGCGAGACGCTGTCCACGCAGGTCGTCGACGCACAGCAGAAGCTCGATGGCGTGGCGGCGCTGCAAGAGCGGGTGTCGCCGCTGGCGTCGCAGGTCGATGCCTTGCAGCAGACGCTCGAACGGGCGCATCAGCAGGTCGATGCAATCCGGATCGATGAATCAGTGGTGCACGAACAGCAGGCGCGGCTGGCCGGTCTCGTCGAGCAGGGCAAGGCCCAGGCGGCGGAGACCGCCGAGCGGTTGAGCCAGGTGCGCGCCGTCAGTGCCGACCTCGCTCGTGCCGCTGCGTTGAAGGAAGACCTGCTGGCCGAGCTCGCGCGCGTGCAGAGCGCTCAGCGAGATGCGGTGTCGCAGGCCGATGCGACCGAGGAGCAGATCCAGCGCGCCGGGACACTGGCCAGGCAGCTTGAACAGCGCGTCGCGCAGCTGATGCGCAGCGGCGAGAACGTCGCCGCGCTCGAGGGCCGGCTCGGCGAGCTCGACCGCAGCGCCGAGGCGGTCGAGCGCAAGATCCAGTCACTGGCCGACAACGATGCGATGGTGCAGGCTGTGAAGGCCGAGATCGACAACATCCGCCAGATCAGCTCGCGCAGCAAGGCCGACCTGAACTACGTGAGCGAGCACCGCAGCGAGGTGACCGAGCTGCGGGCGAAGGTCGAAGACCTGATCGGCCGGCTCGCCGACACCGACGGCAAGATCGTGCAGATCGAATCGCGCCGCAAGGTGGTCGAGGAAGTGCAGTCGCGCGCCGAGGGCATCACCCACATGCTCGACGACATCCACGTGAACCTGGAGATGCTCAGCGAGCAGCGCGCGATGATCGATGACGTGGGCGAGAAGGTGGCGCGGCTGGAGTTCACGGTGCAGGAGGCGCACAACACGCTGCGCGCGCTGCAGCGAGAGCGCGAGGTGGCCGAGCGCATCGAGCAGGGCATCAAGGCGCTGCGTTCGCGCAGCGGCGTGGCGCAGGCAAAGTAGCGTTTTTCCCGCATTGGGCGAGCGAGCTGGTTGTCGCCCTTGCGCTGGACCTCGCCCGCAGCCGCATGCGGACAAGGGTGCGGCCGAACGTTGTGCCGCCAGGCGCGCGCGGCTGGCCGCTGCTGCCCGGTGATTACGTGAGCCCCGACGGCCGGCGGCGAGCCGTTTCGGTGTGCAGCTGCCAGGAACTGCGCCGCTGCGGCGAGGTGTTCGAGAACTGCCTGCGCAGTTCACACTTCGACGGCTACGCAGGCCGGCTGGTCGAGGGTTCCGCTTTCTACGTCGCCTTGCTCGATGTGCGCAGCGCCGAGCTGTGCTCGCTGGCCGAGATCGCCGTCAAGAGGCCCACGGCCGAACTGATCCGGCTCGCGGTCGCGCAGTATCAAACGGCCGGCAACTTCGGCCTGCCGTCAGTCGACTGCCGCGCGGCGATAACTCATCTGATGCGGCTCACCCAAACGGCGCTGGTGCAGGCGCACCTGCGCAAGGGGCTGGTG
>JBFINI010000164.1:0-7032 GCA_041611275.1 Burkholderiaceae bacterium | reverse complement strand
TCCATGGTTGTGCTGCTGATCGCTGAGGTCAGCCTGTTGTGGCTGACACTTTTCGCCGTGCTGTTCGGCGCCAGTAATGGCGTGATGACAGTTGTGCGCGGGGCGCTGCCGGTGGAGATGTACGGTCGCGACAATTACGGCGCGATTGCGGGGGCGCTTGCCGCGCCGGGCCTGCTGGCGCGAGCGGTAGGCCCGGTGTTCGCCGCGCTGCTGTGGTCGGCCCTGGGCGGCTACGGCCCAACGACCGCGGTATTGATTGCAGTGGCCGCGGTTGGGGCGCTGGCTTTTGTTTGCGCCACCCGTGCCGACGCAGCAGCGCCGTGAGTCACGGAGGACGAACGCTGCTTCAGGATTGCTTGATGACCGCGTAGCGGGCGAGTGTTCGTGCGCGCGCCACGGCATGATCGACCACCGGCGTTGGGTAGTCGACGCCGATCTCGCAGCCGGCCTCCCTCTGCCGCAGCGGCGGCACCTGCCACGGCGCGTGAATTTCCCTGGCACTGAAATTCGTCAGCTGCGGCAGATAACGACGGATGAACCTGCCTTCGGCGTCGAATCGCTCGCTCTGCGATATCGGGTTGAAGATGCGGAAGTACGGCTGCGCGTCGCAGCCGCTCGATGCCGCCCACTGCCAGCCGCCGTTATTAGCGGCAAGATCGAAATCGATCAGCCGGCGCGCGAAGTAATGTTCGCCCCAGCGCCAGTCGATCCCGAGGTCCTTGGTCAGGAAGCTCGCCACCACCATGCGCAGCCTGTTGTGCATGTAGCCGGTCTGGTTGATCTGCGCCATTGCCGCGTCGACCAACGGATAACCGGTGCGCCCTTCGCACCACGCCGCGAACAAGTCGCGATCGTCTTCCCACCGTATGCGGTCGTACTCGGGTTTGAACGCATGTGTGACGACCTGTGGATGGTGATACAGGATCTGGTGATAGAAGTCGCGCCAGATCAGTTCGGCGAGCCAAGTAGCGGCGCCGGGCGATTCTGCGGACCGTTCGTGCGCGAAGCGGGCCAGTTCGCGGATCGACACCGTGCCAAAGCGCAGATGCACTGACAGGTAAGACGGGCCGCGCACGGCAGGGTAATCGCGTGCGTCCTGATAGCGGTCGATACGCGCCTTGAAGTCGTCGAAGAGCTGGCGGGCGCCACTCATGGCGATCGGCACTTTGAGTTGGTCGAGATCACTGCGCCCGAAGCCAATATCAGCGAGCGCCGGCAGCGAGGTCGCGAACGGCGGTTCAGCGAATGCTGCGACGTACTTACGCACCGGATAGGCGCGCAGGTGAAAAGGCGTCAGCGTCTTCAGCCAGGCGTTCTTGTACGGCGTGAAGACCGAAAATGGCTTGCCCGCGCCGGTCAGAACTTCATCGCGCTCGAAGATCACTTGGTCTTTGAAGGTATGCAGCGTGCGGCCGGCAGCACGAAGTCTTTCTGCCGCTTGCGTATCGCGTTCGATTGCGTACGGTTCGTAGTCGTGGTTCGCGAATACCGCGTCGACGCGCAGCTCCTCGGCCAGTCGAGGGATTTCCTCGCTCGCGTTGCCGTGACGCACAATCAGCGCGCCGCCATGTTCACGTAACAGGAGGTCGAGTTCGGCGAGACTGCGGGCGATGAAATCGACGCGTCGATCCGTATGCAGGCCCTCCGCCTGCAACTCGTCGAGGATCATGCGGTCGAAGACGAAAGTCGCATGGACGCGACGAGCGGACTTCAGCGCGTGAAACAGCGCGGCGTTGTCGTCGAGCCGCAGGTCGCGGCGGAACCACATCAGGGCTGAATCCATGTTCGCTCTGCTAGAGCCGGGACGACCAGCGAGCTTACAATGCCAGCAGAAATATCCGACCTTCGGAACGCCGCCAAGCCATGGACCTGACGCACAAGTTCCTGATTGCGATGCCGGCGATGATGGATCCGAACTTCAGCGGATCGGTCGTCTATGTTTGCGAGCACACCGAGAAGGGCGCGCTTGGCCTGGTTATCAACCGGCCGACCGAGCTGACGCTCGAAAGCCTGTTCGACAAGATTGATCTGAAGCTTGAGATCGCGCCCTGGAAGGATGCCCCCGTCTATTTCGGCGGGCCGGTGCAGACCGAACGCGGCTTCGTGTTGCACGTGCCGGCGGGTCAATACAGCTCATCACTGTCGGTGGCTGAAGACGTCGCCCTGACCACGTCGAAGGACGTGCTCGAAGCGCTTGCCGGCGGCGAAGGGCCGGCGAAGATCCTGGTGACGCTCGGCTACGCGGGCTGGGGTGCCGGGCAGCTCGAGTCCGAGGTCTCGGCCAACGCCTGGCTGACCGTCGACGCGCAGCCGGCAATCATCTTTGATACGCCGGCGGAGGCTCGGCAGGCGGCAGCGCTGCGACTGCTCGGCATCGATGCCGGCCAGCTGTCGTCGCAGGCTGGACATGCCTGAGCTCGCCCCGGGCTCGGGCCATCCCGCGGCGTACGTCGCTTCGTCTCGTTTGTCTCAAAACGAGGGTGTGTTGGCGTTCGATTTCGGCACTCGTCGGATCGGCGTGGCGGTCGGCAACGGGGTGACGCGGCAGGCGCGGCCGCTGGCGGTGATCGGCGATCTGGGTGACGCGCGCTGGCGCCGTATCGGCGAATTGCTCGCTGCGTGGCAGCCGGCGCGTCTGGTGGTCGGAGTGGCTCGGCATCCGGATGGTGCGGCTCACGAAATGACCGCCCGCTGCGAACGCTTCGCCCGCCAGCTTGCTGGCCGCTTCGGGCTGCCGGTGGATACCATCGACGAGCGCTACTCATCAGCGGTGGTCGCGAATGGCCGCGACGACGAGGCCGCAGCCGTCATCCTGCAGCAGTGGTTTGACGAACAGAATGCTTGAACTCGACGCCGAAGCCACCTATCGCAGC
The DNA here is from genome assembly GCA_041611275.1 of Burkholderiaceae bacterium. Taxonomy (GTDB): domain Bacteria; phylum Pseudomonadota; class Gammaproteobacteria; order Burkholderiales; family Burkholderiaceae_F; genus JADJWR01. The sequence goes on along the minus strand of JBFINI010000164.1, from coordinate 4,159 downwards.
CTGGCCGCCCGGCTGCGCGAGGAAGTTATTGGCCGCGACGTGCGTCTTGTCGGCGTGCATACCGGCGGCGTGTGGCTGGCGCAGCGGCTCAAGGATGATCTAAGCGTGGCTTGCGAGGTCGGCATCCTCGACATCTCCTTTTACCGCGACGATTTCTCCCAGAGCGGACTGAATCCGAGCGTGAAACCTTCGTCGATCGGTTTCGACGTCGAGGGCGCCGACATCGTCCTGGTCGACGACGTGCTGTACACGGGCCGCACGGTTCGCGCGGCGATGAACGAGCTGTTCGATTATGGCCGGCCGTCTCGAATCGATCTGGCGGTGCTGATTGACCGTGGCGGCCGCGAGCTGCCGATCGCGCCGACGGCGGTCGGCCGTCGCATCGAGGTGCCCGACGAGATCAGCGTGGTTCTCTCGCGCGACGACGATGGCAAGCTCCATCTGACGCTGGAGCAGCGGCGTGACAGCTGAATTCAGCCGCAACCCGCAGCTGAACCGCCAGGGTGAGTTGCACCATCTGCTGTCGATCGAAGGACTGCCGCGGACGATCATCGAGCGGATCCTGTCTACCGCTGACGGCTTCATCAACGTCGCCGAGCGCGAAGTGAAGAACGTGCCGCTGCTGCGCGGCCGTTCGGTATTCAACCTGTTCTTCGAGAACAGTACCCGTACGCGAACGACCTTCGAGATCGCGGCGCGCAGGCTTTCAGCCGACGTGTTCAACCTCGACATCACGCGCTCGAGCACGGCCAAGGGCGAGTCGCTGCTCGACACGATCAACAACCTGACGGCGATGCAGGCCGACATGTTCGTGGTGCGTCACGCGAGCAGCGGCGCGCCGTACCTGATATCGCAGCACGTGGCGCCGCACGTGCACGTGATCAATGCCGGCGACGGGCGTCATGCGCACCCGACGCAGGGCCTGCTCGACATGTACACGATCCGCCACTACAAGCGCGATTTCTCCAGTCTCACGGTGGCGATCGTTGGTGACATCCTGCATTCGCGGGTGGCGCGCTCGGATATCCACGCGCTGACGACGCTCGGCGTGCCTGAGGTGCGCGCGGTGGCGCCGTTGACGCTGCTGCCCGATGGTCTTGAACAGATGGGCGTGCGCGTTTGCACGAAGCTTGACGATGGCATCCGCGACGCCGACGTGATCATCATGTTGCGCCTGCAGAACGAGCGGATGCGCGGCGCGCTGCTGCCCAGCGCGCAGGAGTATTTCCGCAACTACGGGCTGACGCAGGAGCGGCTGCGACTGGCCAAACCCGACGCGATCGTCATGCATCCGGGGCCGATGAACCGCGGCGTAGAAATCGACTCGTCGGTTGCCGACGGTGCACAGAGCGTGATCCTGCCGCAGGTCACTTTCGGCATCGCCGTGCGCATGGCTGTGCTGTCGATCGCGGCCTCCTCGCAGAGGCTGCAATGAGACATGCTTGCGGCTGCATCTTGCGCGCTGCCCGTCGCGCGGCGGGTGCCTGCAAAAGCAGGGCGATGCGCCGAGGAACTCCGCTGGCTGAATGAAGCTCGTCATCCGCCATGGTCGTGTCGTCGACCCGGCATCGAACCACGATGCGGTGGCCGATCTTTTCATTGCCGACGGGCGGATCGCCGCTGTGGGCGGCGCACCGGCGGGTTTCGTTGCCGAACGCGAGATCGATGCGCGCGGCTGGGTGGTGGCGCCTGGGCTGGTCGACCTATGCGCGCGCATGCGCGAGCCGGGCGCGGAAGGCGCTCTGAAGCGCGAGATGCATGCCGCACTGGCGGGAGGTGTGACCGGCCTGGTCTGTCCTCCGGACACGGACCCGCCGCTGGATGAGCCGGGTCTGGTGCGCATGCTGCGCCACCGCTCGCGCGAAGCGGCTGGCGCGCGGCTGTATCCGCTCGGCGCGCTGACGGCGGGGTTGCAGGGCGAGGTCCTGGCCGAGATCGAAACGCTGGCCGAAGCGGGCTGTGTCGCCTTCATGCAGACGCGACGACTGCCGCACGACAACGGCGTGCTGCTGCAAATGCTGCGTTATGCGAAGACGTTCGACCTTTCGGTCTGGCTGCGGCCAGTCGAAGACACGCTGGCTGGCGACGGCGTGGCTGCTGCCGGCGCGGTCGCCGGCCGGCTCGGGTTGCCGGCAGTGCCGGCCCTCGCCGAGACGGTGGCTCTGCATACGATCTTCGAACTGCAGCGGGCGACCGGCGCGCGTGTGCACCTGTGCCGTCTGTCGAGCGCCGCAGGCATCGAGCTGCTGCGGCAGGCCAAGCGCGAACGGCTGGCGGTGACGGCTGATGTCAGCGTGCACCATTTGCACCTGACCGATGTTGATGTCGGCTATTTCGATCCGAATTTCCGCCTTGATCCGCCGCTGCGTACCCAGCGCGACCGTGATGCCATTGGCGCCGCCCTGGCCGACGGCACCATCGACGCGATCTGCTCCGATCACACGCCGATGGCTGAGGACGACAAGCTGCTGCCGTTCGGTGAAGCGGTACCTGGCGCGACGGCGCTGGAAACGCTGCTCGCACTGGTGCTCAAGTGGGGTGAGAGCGCGAAATTGCCACTCGGCCGCACGTTGGCCAAGGTCACGGACGAAGCGGCGCGGATCCTCAAGGAGCCGACCGGGCGGCTCGCCGTCGGCGCGAAAGCCGACGTCGTGCTGTTCGACCCGCAGGCGCACTGGACCGTCAACCGGGCCGAACTCGTCAGCCGCGGCGCTAACACGCCGTTTACCGGTTACGAGTTGAGCGGCCGGGCCATGGTCACGCTGGTCGGCGGCGAGGTCCGCTTTGAACGGAAATCGGGATCAGACGCCAGTATCCGGTGACCTTCGCCGATTGGGTCAGACGTCGCGTGCATAGAGGGCCAGTGGCGCCGGCCGCTGAGCAGCCGGCGGCACGCCGCGCGAGACCATTGGCACGCGGTGGCTCGCGATGAGAACGCTGTTCGCGCCTCCTCGCATCGCACTGCTGCTGCTGCATGTGCTGGCTGGCATCGCGATCGCCGCGTCGATGTTTCCGTGGCTGGCACAGACGCGACGCAATCGCATCATTCGCAGCTGGTCGCGCCTGCTGCTGGCGATCTGCGGCGCGCGGCTGCGCATTGTCGGACTCCCGGTGTCGCCGGCCCTGGCTCACACCGGCGTCGAGCGTGGCAGCTGCGGGCGAATGCTGCTGGCCAATCACATCTCGTGGATCGACATCTTTGCGCTGAATGCGTCACTGCCGAGCCGCTTCGTTGCCAAGGCCGAGATCAGTCGCTGGCCGCTGCTTGGCGCTCTGGTGACTCGAGTCGGCACGCTGTACATCGAGCGTGGACGCCGTCACGCGGTGGCAGCGATGAACCACCGGGTGCGCGACCGGCTGCGCGAGGGCGAAACGGTGGCGGTGTTTGCCGAAGGCACAACCACTGACGGCCGCTCGCTGCTGCCGTTTCATTCGAACCTGGTCGCGCCGGCCCTCGAAGTCGGCAGTCCGTGCTGGCCGGTCGCGCTGCGCTACACGGAAGACGGCCAACCGTCCACGGCACCGGCATTCGTCGGCGAGATGGGTTTCATCATGTCGCTATGGAACATCCTGTTGGCGCGTCGACTGCAGATCGAAGTTGCGTTTCTCGAGCCGGTGCCGACCGTGGGTCAGCGCGATCGTCACCATGTCGCCGTGGCTGCTGCCGAGCGCATCGCAGCCTGGTTGCACATGCCGGCGCCGACGGGTCGTCGCTTCAACGCGGTGCCTCCGCCGGCCGCCGAACCGGTGGACACTGCACCTGCAGCAGTCGCCGACTCGGCCAGGCCAGTGCGGTAAGCGCGCCGCCCCAGACACAGCCTGAATCCAGGCACACGGCATCTTGCCGCAGCATCGGGCCCAGCGTGGACCAGTGGCCGAAAACGATCGGCGTGCCGCGCGAAGCACGGGCAGGGTGATCGAACCAGGGCACGTAGCCCGGCGGTGCGGCAGCCGCGCCTTGCTTCACACGGAAGTCCATCGTGCCGTCGGCGGCGACGAAGCGCAGGCGGGTCAGCGCGTTGATCACGCAGCGCGCGCGATCGGCGCCTGCGAGGCGGTCGTCCCACCGTGCCGGCTGGTTGCCGTACATCGTGGCGAGAAACGCGCGCCAATCGTCCGAACGCAGGCCCGTTTCGACCTCGGCGGCAAGCGCCAGCAC
>JBFINI010000163.1:0-7141 GCA_041611275.1 Burkholderiaceae bacterium | reverse complement strand
GGACGATCGGGGTTCTCGGCGACCCGGACGTGGCCGCACTGGATTTCGCGCTCGATCCCTGTCAGCCGGCAAGGCTGCGTCGATGCCGCCGCGCCGGCGGGCAGCGCGCCGACGAGCAAGACGCCAAGGAGCACAGCACCGATGCGCAGCAAGACGATCGTGGACAATGGCTCAGCCATCGGCCAGCTTCAGGCCGAGTACACCGGCGACGATCAGCAGCACGCAGCCGATGCGAAGCCAGGTGGCCGGTTCGCCGAACAGCGTGATGCCGGCCAGCATCGCGCCGGCCGCACCGATGCCGACCCAGGCCGCGTACGCGGTGCCCACCGGCAGCGCCTTCATCGCCAGGCCGAGCAGCGCAAACGAAGCCAGGGCGATGGCCAGCACCAGGGCGCTGGCCAGCGGCCGCGCAAAGCCATCGGTGAATTTCATGCCGACAGCCCAGGCCACTTCGAGCAGACCGGCTGCGGCCAGCAACAGCCAGGCCTGTGCCGGCGAGGGGTTGAGCAGCGACATGAGCGGGGGAGGGCGATCAGTGGGAGCACGATCGTACGGCGAACGGAATTTAGCCGATCGGCGCCTGCTGCCTACAATCGTGCCGGTGAGCGCCGCTGCACGCCCTGTGTTTCTGACCGGTCTCGCGCTTGCAGTGGCGGGCAGCGTGCTGTTTTCGGCCAAGGCGGTCGTCGTCAAGCTCGCCTATCTCCACGGCGTCGACACCGAGACGCTGCTGGCACTGCGCATGCTGATGGCGCTGCCGTTCTTCGCCGCGGCCCTGTGGTGGACTTCGCGCAGCGCCGCGCCGCTTTCGAGGAGCGAGCACGGGATGGTGCTCGCCATCGGCGTGCTCGGCTACTACGCGGCCAGCTACCTCGATTTCCTCGGCCTGCAGTACATCAGCGCGGCGCTGGAGCGGCTGATCCTGTACCTGAATCCGACGCTGGTGCTGCTGATTTCGGTGTTCATGCTCGGCCGCATTGTCACGCGCTTCGATCTGGTGGCACTGTTGCTGTCCTATGGCGGCATCGTGCTGGTGTTCTGGCATGACGTTCGGCTCGATGCCGAGGGTGTCGCGCTCGGCGCCGCGCTCGTGTTCGGCGCCACCATCTGCTACGCAGGCTATCTGGTGCTGTCCGGCGAGATCGTGCGCCGGGTCGGCGCGATCCGCCTGACCGCCTACGCGATGTGCGTGGCCACCGCCGGAATCTGCATCCAGTTCGCGTTGATGCGTCCTGTCTCGTCCCTGGCCCAGCCGGCGCCAGTGCTGTGGCTGTCGCTGGTCAACGCCGTGCCGTGCACGGTGCTGCCGGTGTTCGCGACAATGATGGCGGTGGCGCGCATCGGCGCCGGTTCGGTGGCGTTGGCCGGCATGGTCGGCCCGATCTCGACGATCGCGCTAGGCTATGCGTTCCTCGGCGAAGCAATTTCAGGCTGGCAGCTGGCGGGTACCGCGCTGGTTCTTGCCGGTGTATTCGTGTTGTCCCGCAAGGCGGGTCCTGCAAACAAGTAGAAGGAGAGACGATGATGAAAGCCAAAGCGATACGCGTTTCCGAACATGGCGGCCCCGAGAAGCTGCAACTGGTCGACGTCGACGTGGCCGATCCGGGGCCCGACGAAGTCCGCATCCGCAACCATGCCATCGGACTGAATTTCATCGACATCTATTACCGCACCGGCCTGTATCCGGCGCCGCTGCCGCATGGTCTGGGCTTCGAAGGTGCGGGCGTGGTCGAGGCGGCCGGTGCCAACGTCAAGTCGCTCAAGGAAGGCGATCGCGTTGCCTACGGCCAGGGGCCACTCGGCGCCTACGCCGATGTGCGCGTGATGCCGCCGGCGATGGTCGTCAAGCTGCCGGCATCGATCGGCTTCGACGTTGCCGCGGCGGTGATGCTCAAGGGGCTGACCGTGCAGTACCTGTTCCGCCAGACCTACCAGCTGCAGGGAGGCGAGACGGTTCTGTTCCATGCCGCCGCCGGCGGCGTGGGCCTGATCGCCTGCCAATGGGCCAAGGCGCTGGGCGTGAAGCTGATCGGCACGGTCGGCTCGCCGGAGAAAGCGGCGCTGGCCAAGCAGCACGGCGCCTGGGCGACGATCGACTATTCGAAGGAGAATTTCGTCGAGCGGGTGAAGGAATTGACCGGCGGTGCCAAGGTGCCGGTCGTCTACGACGGCGTCGGCAAGGACACCTGGGAAGGCTCGCTCGACTGCCTGCAGCCGCGTGGGTTGATGGTCAGCTACGGCAATGCCTCGGGTGCGGTCACCGGCGTGAACATCGGCGTTCTCGCCGCCAAGGGGTCCCTGTTCGTCACCCGGCCGACGCTGGCCACGCATGTGACACCGCGCGCCAAGCTCGAGGCCTCGGCCGATGAGCTCTTCGGCATGATCACCAGCGGCAAGATCAAGGTCGAGATCGATCAGCGTTACAAGCTGGCCGACGCGGCGCAGGCGCAGATCGATCTGGCGGGCCGTAAGACGACCGGTTCCTCGGTGCTGATTCCATAGTGGCCCAGGGCGGTGCTTCGTTCGGCGCGGCAAGGATCGGCAGCGACCTTGCCTCGTTGACAGCAGTGTCGGTCGCGCTGGCGCATCGTCAGGAACGGTCATCCCGTCGCCCGCGCCGGTAGACGATGAGCCGCAGCACGGCCGGCTGATCGCGCTACTGTCGGCCGGCGCCTTCGGCAGTGCAGCCTCGATGCGCGTTGCCGATGCGCAGTTGCCGGCGTTGGCCAGCGGTTTCGGTGTCTCGCTCGCCGCTGCGGCACAGGTGATCACCGTTTTCGCGGTCGCCTACGGCCTGATGCAGCTGGTTTACGGGCCACTGGCCGATCGGTTCGGCAAATGGCGCATCGTTTCGCTCACCGTATTGGCCTCCGGAGCGACGGCGACGGCCTGTGCGCTCGCGCCCGGTTTGCCTGAACTGCTGTGGGCGCGGCTTTTCGCCGGTGCCACCTGCGCCGGTGTCATCCCGATGTCGATGGCCTGGATCGGCGACGCCGTGCCCTACGAACGCCGGCAGGCGGTGCTGGCGCGATTTCTCACCGGCCAGATCCTTGGTCTGGCGACCGGACAGTGGCTCGGTGGGCTGGCCGCCGATTACGGCCTGTGGCGCGCGCCGTTTGCGTTGCTGGCCGTGTGTTTCCTTGCGGCTGGTGTGCTGCTGTGGCGCTTTCGTGCCGCCGCTGAAAAAGCGGCACCGCCGCAACCGCGCAGCGGCCATCCGCTGCGCGAAACGGCGTACGTGCTGCGCAGTGGCTGGGCACGCCTGGTGCTGCTGGTGGTCTTTGTCGAAGGCGCGGCGCTGTTCGGACCGCTGGCGTTCCTGCCGACTCACCTGCATCTGGCCTTCGACGTTTCGCTGGCGCGTGCCGGTTCAATCGTCATGCTGTTTGCGGCCGGGGGGCTGCTGTTCGTGATGAACTCGTCGGCGCTGGTGCGGCGGTTTGGCGAGGTGGGACTGGCGCGCGGCGGCGGAGTCCTGCTGGCGGCGGCGCTGGCCGCTGCGGCGCTGGCGCCGGTGTGGTGGACCGCGCCGCTGGCCTGCACGGTCCTGGGGGTGGGCTTCTACATGCTGCACACCACCCTGCAGACCAACGCAACACAGATGGCGCCGCAGGCGCGCGGCGCGGCGGTGTCGTTGTTTGCTGCGGCGCTGTTTCTTGGTCAGACGGTTGGCGTGGCAATCGCCTCGCTGCTCGTCGAGCCCGTGGGAACGGCGCCGGTGCTCAGCGGCGGCGCGCTGCTCCTGCTGGCGCTGGGCGTGCTATTTGCCTTTGGGCGAAGCCGCCATGTGAACGCGCCGTAAGCCCGGCACGGCGCCTTCATCACCACACGCCCGGCAGCAGGCGCCAGGTGCGGGCCCGGTACGGCGCGTATTGGGCAAAGCGCTGTTGCAGATAGCGTTCTTCGCGCTGCAACTTGCCGATCAGTACCGCCAGCAGCGCCAACCACAGCAGCAGGCGCCACGGCCGCAGATCGAGCGCGACGGCGCCAAGCATGGCCAGCAGCACCGCGCTGTACATCGGGTGGCGAATCCAGCGGTAGATGCCGCCGGTCGCCAGCCGCGCATTCGCCTTCAATTCCGGGCGGATGTTGAAGTTGCCCAGTCGATTCTCCGCCAGCGCCGCCAGACCCACCGCGCTGCCGACGAGCAGCAGCGCCGCGGCGACGGCCACCGAGGCGGCTGCACCGGGCGGCCACGAGGTCAGCAGCAGCGCGGCGATCAGGACGAACTGCAGTCCGACCAGCCACGACGAGGCGATGCGATCAGCGCCGGACATCGGCAGCGATGAAGAAGTGACGGTCCTCGCCCCGTGCAGCCGCTCACGGCGCGCCGAGGGCCTTGATGACGACTTCGCGCACGTTGGAGGACAGTTTCGGCGTCCGCGCCACCTCCTCGAGCGCCGCCTGCATCAATCGTTGTCGATCAGGCGTGTAGCGGCGCCAGCGTTCCAGCGCCCGCGCCAGACGCGCCGCGACGCTCGGATTGAGGCGATCGAGCGCCAGCACCTGTTCGGTCCAGAAGGCATAGCCGGCGCCGTCGGCGCGGTGGAATTCGGCCGGATTCCTGGCGCAGAAACCGAGCAGCAGTGCGTAGACGTTGTTGGGGTTGGCGAGCGAGAAGCTGCGATGTTTCAGCAGCACCTTGACCCGGTTGAGCACCGGTACTTCACCGTCATGGGCGATGGCCGTGGCCTGCATCTCGAACCACTTGTTCATCAGCAGCGGTTCGTGCGACCAGTCACGCGCCAGCCGCACCAGCGTCTCAGCCTTGAACGGTGCGTGGCTGCTGACGATGACCGCCAGTGCCGCCTGCCGATCGGTCATGTTGTCGGCCGTATCCAGCTGCGCCTGCGCCAGTTCGAGTGCCTGCGCCTCGCCAGCGGCCGCGAGGAACGTGAGCGCGGTGTTGCGCAGAGACCGGCGGCCGGCTGCGGCGACCTCCGGTGCATACGGCCGCCCGTCGCGCATTGATTCGTACAGCGCACGCCAGCGCTCGGCGAGCGAGCGGCCGAGCGTTTCCAGCCACCACAGCCGCGCGGCACGGATCGCTACGGGGTCGACCATCGCCCGCGCGTCGGCCATCTCCGCTTCGCTGGGCAGGGTCACTGCCCGGGCGCAAAAGGCCGGCGCCAGTGACTTATCGACGAGCAGACGTATGAACACCTGGGCCAGCACGTTGTCAGCTTGCGGTGGCTGCTCCAGCTCGAACCCATCGGTTGCCGCCAGCAGCCGCGTCAGCGCCAGCCGCTGAACGGCGTCCCAGCGGTTAACGAGATCGCTGTCGTGCTGCGCCAGCAGCATGATGTCCTGTTCGTCATAGCCGTAGTCGACCTTGACCGGCGCGCAGAAGCCACGGTTTAACGACGGCACCGGCCTTGTTTCGACGTTGACGAAGGTGAACGTGTGCGCGGTCTGCGTCAGTTCGAGCACGCGCGTCGTCGGCCCGCCGCTCGCCTCGCCTTGCAGTTGGAGGCGCATGTCGCGGCCGGCCGAATCGACCAGCCCCAGTGCCAGCGCAATGTGCAGCGGCTGCTTGTCCGGCTGACCCGGCGTGGGCGGCGTGTTCTGCAGCACCGTCAGTTCGAAGCGCAGATCAGCCGGCGAATAGCGGGCATTGACCGTCAGCCTGGGTGTTCCCGCCTGCGCATACCAACGGCCAAATTGCGCCAGGTTGCGCTGGCTGGCATCGGCCATCGCCTGCAAGAAATCGTCGCAGGTCACCGCCTGGCCGTCATGGCGCGCAAAGTACAGATCCATGCCGCGGCGAAAAGCCTCGGCACCGAGCAGCGTGTGCAGCGCACGCACGACCTCGGCACCCTTCTCGTAGATGGTCGACGTGTAGAAGTTGTCGATCTGCTGGTAGCTGTCCGGACGCACCGGGTGGGCGAGCGGGCCGCCGTCTTCGGGAAACTGCACTTCGCGCAGATGCTGGACCTCGCCGATGCGGCGCACCGCCCGCTCGGCGGTGTCGCCGGCCATGTCGCCGGAAAACTGCTGATCGCGAAACACCGTCAGGCCTTCCTTCAGGCTGAGCTGAAACCAGTCACGGCAGGTGACGCGGTTTCCCGTCCAGTTGTGGAAGTACTCGTGCGCGATGACGGATTCGATGCGCTCGAAATCGGCATCGGTGGCGATGTCGGCGTCGGCGAGCACGCGGCGCGCGTTGAAGATGTTCAGTCCCTTGTTCTCCATCGCGCCGAGGTTGAAGTCGTTGGAAGCGACGATCATGTAGCGATCGAGATCGAGTTCGCGTCCGTAGCGCTGCTCGTCCCAGGCGAGCGCCCGCTGCAGGGCGTCTAGCGCAAAGCCGGCCCGCGCCTTCTGCCCCGGCTCGACCCAGACCTGCAGCAGCACTTCACGGCCGCTGGCCGTGCGCACCGTTTCTTCCGTGCAGGCGAAACGTCCGGCGACCAGCGCGAACAGGTACGAAGGCTTTGGAAACGGATCGGACCATCGCGCAAAATGCCGACCGTCGGCAAGCTTGCCCTTCTCGATAAGGTTGCCATTCGACAGCAGCACGGGAAAGCGTTTGGCGGCGGCGCGCAGCGTGACCTCGTAGACAGCGAGCACGTCCGGCCGGTCAGGAAAGTAGGTGATTCGACGGAAGCCCTCGGCCTCGCACTGCGTGAACAGGCGGCCGTTGGACGCGAACAGGCCGGTCAAGGCGCTGTTGGCGGCCGGATGGATGCAATTGACGATGCGCAGTTCGAACCGATCAGGCACATCGCGCAGCACCAGGGCCTGCGCCGACCGTTCGAAGCGCTCGGCACCGAGCGGCTCGCCGTCCAGCGCCACCGAAACCAGTTCCAGCGCGTCGCCGTCGAGCACCAACGGGCTCGCCGCGCCATTGCGGCGCAGCTGCAAGTCGGCGGTCACCCGGGTGGATTCCAGGTCGAGATCGAATTGCAACGCCACCCGGTCGACCAGGAATGCCGGCGGCCGATAGTCGGCGCGCCGCACCGTCGCTGGCTGATTGTTCGGTTTGCCCTGCATTGCCATTCGTCCAGGCACCGCTGGTATGCGGCGCCCGGATCTTATCGTCAGCCGATCGCGCCGGTTGCCGGGGAGATCAGCGGTCGACCTGGAACAACACGCTCAGCACCGCCTGCTGCTGGCGCTCGAACTCGTGCAGTTCCTGCCG
>JBFINI010000162.1:0-7165 GCA_041611275.1 Burkholderiaceae bacterium | reverse complement strand
GCTGCTCGATGCGGGCGTGCTGGTCGAGTTCAACGTCGCCACCGTAAACCTCGAGCCGATCTTCGGCGACGTCGACGCCTATGCCGACGTCGTGCACCACGCCGTCGAGCGGCTGCGCGCAGCGACCAGCGCGCCGCGGATCGTGCTCGTCGGCCACAGCATGGGCGGCCTGGCTGCGCGCGTGTATCTGCGCAAGCACGGCGATGCGCATGTCGCGCGCGTGGTGACGCTGGCCAGCCCGCACCACGGCACGATCTTCGGCCGCCTCGGCGCCAGCCACAACGCACGGCAGATGGCAGCCGGCTCGCGCTTCCTGCACAAACTGGAAACCGGCGATCGCGGCCGCTGGGTCCGCTTCACGACGGTGGCCACGCGCGACGACAACCTGGTCGTGCCGCGTTCGAGCCCGCTGCTGCTGCATGCACGGCAGGTCGAACTCGACGGCGTCGGCCACCTGGCGTTAATCGAGGATCCGCGCGCCTGGCAGGTCATCGTCGACGAAGCCCGCGCGGCGGCGCAGGCGACCGCTCAGCGCTCGATCGCCTCGGCGACGTAGCGCGTGACCTTCGGCGGCTCGTCACCGAGGTGAAAGGCGTAGCGCCGCTCGCGCAGTTCGGCGTCGGCGGCGGTGAAGCGATCGAAGCGGCGCAGATGATCGGCCCAGGACTCGTCGAGGAAGTACTCGACAAAGCGGCCTGGCTGCTCGGTGTCCTGAAACAGACCCCATGACAGTGCGCCCTTCTGCAGCCGGTTGGCGCGGCTGTCCTGCATCACGGCGAGGAATTCCTGCGTGCGCGCCGGATCGATCCGGTACTGTACGGTGACCATCACCGGCCCTCTGCTATGCGCGATCTCGAAGGCTGGCGTCGGCTCCTTGAGGATGCGCGCCGGCGTCAGGTCTTCTTCGGCCTCGGGCCAGTACAGCATCCTGCGCATCAGCAGCAGCGCGGCGAGCCCGCAGGCAGCCGCCGCAACGAACGTCCAGCGCACCTCGATCAGGCTTGCCGCCTGGCCCCACAGTGCGGCGCTGGCCGAGGTCGCACCCATCATCACCATCATGTACATCGCCATGCCACGGGCGCGCACCCAGTCGGGCAACGCCAGCTGCGAGTACACGGTCAGCGTATTGACAACGGTGATCCAGGCCATGCCCGCGATCAGCATCGCCGGCAGCGCCAGCCAAAGTGTGGGCGCGAATCCGACGCCGATCATCGCTGCCGCCTGCAGCATCGTGCCGTCACGCATCAGCCGGTCGCGCGAAACCATGACGCGAAGTCGCGGCAGGAACAAGGCTGCCGAAATCGCGCCGGCGCCGAGCGAAGCCAGCAGCAGCGTATAGGTCCAGGCACCGCCGTCGCGCATGCCGCGCGCGACCAACGGCAGCAGTGCCAGCAGCGGCGTGGACTGCAAGAAGAAAATCGCCACCCGCGCCAGCACGACGCGCATCTGGCGTGACTGCGCCACATACTGAAAGCCGATACGAATCGCGCCGAAGAAGCGCTCGCCCGGCAGCACGCTCTGCGTTCGCTCGACGCGCCAGCGCAGGATCATCACGCCGGCGGCCAAAGACAGCACGGCGTTCAGCGCGAAGACGTAGCCGCTGCCCAGACCGGCGATCAGCGCGCCGGCGATCACCGGCCCGATGACGCGCGAGGTATTCATCGCGATGCCGTTCAAGGCGATCGCCGACGGCAATTCGTGCCGCGGTATCAACCCGGGAACGATCGCCGAATACACCGGCCAGCGCAGCGCCAGACCGATGCCGTTGCCGAAGGTCAGCAACAGCAACAATGACGCCGACATCCAGCCGCTGAACAAGGCCACCGCGGCCACTGTTGCATTGGCGGCGACCCAGAACTGCGTAAACAGGAACATGCGCCGTCGATCCAGGATGTCGGCGGCGGCGCCCAGCGGCAGACCAAACAGGAACACCGGCAACGTCGCGGCCGATTGGACCAGTGCGATCAGCACCGGCGAGGCGGTCAGCGTCGTCATCAGCCAGGCGGCCGCGACGTCGTTCATCCACATCGACAGGTTCGACGCCAGCCATGTCAGCCACAGCATGCGAAAAGTTGCATGGCGCAGCGGCGCCCAGATCTTCGTTGCGTCGGATACTTCCGGCGCTGGCAGCTCGGCGGCAGGCATCGACCGATTCTAGGAGCCGTTCGGTACGCACCACGGTGCGATGCCGTGCGCGCCAACGTCGCGCCGCATCGGCCGGCTACGAGCGCTCGAACGGATCGAGCCGCAGCGTCTGGCCATGGCGCAGCGTAATGAACGCGCGCGAATCGACGCCGAGCCTGCTGCGCGCCGCGGCCAGATCGGACACCGCCTGATCGATCGGCTCATCGGTCAGCTGGAACGTTCCCCAGTGAATGCCGATCGACAGCTGCGCTCGCAGGTCGCGGTGGATTCTCACTGCTTCCTCAGGATTAACGTGCTGCGCGCTCATGAACCAGCGCGGCTCATAGGCGCCGATCGGCAGCAGCGCCAGATCGAAGCTGCCGAAGCGATTGCCGATGTCGGTGAAGTGCTGTTTCGAGTAGCCGGTATCGCCGGAGAAGAACACGCGGCGCAGCTTGCCACGGCTTTCGCCTTCAACGACGAAACCGCCCCATAACGTGGTGTTGGTGTCGGCCAGTGTGCGGCGGCTCCAGTGCTGCACGGGCGTCAGGTGCACGGTCAAGTCCTTGACCTTGACAGCATCCCACCAGTCCAGCGCCCGCGTGTGAGTGATGCCGACCGAGGCCAGCCAGCGCTCGACACCCAGCGGCACGACGAACAGCGGCGGGCCCCCAGCCTGTGCATTCAGCGCGCGTACCGAATTCTCGTCGAGGTGGTCATAGTGGTTGTGCGAGATCAGCACCACGTCGACGTGCGGCAGTTCCTCAATGCGCACCGCCGGCGGCTGCCATCGCTTGGGACCCGCCCACTGCACCGGCGAGGCGCGCTCGGAGAAGTGCGGATCGGTCAGCACGTTGGTGCGGCCGATCTGCACCAGCGCGGTCGCGTGCCCGATCCAGGTCACCGAAAAGTGGTTGGTGCGACCGCGGATGAAGCCGAGGTCGGGAACCAGCGCTGTAAGGTCAAGCTTTGGCGTCGGGATATCGAGCAGGGCGCGCTCTCGCCGCCAGCGGAAGAACTCACCGAACGAGCGCGGCATCGACGCCGCCGGGTCAATATTCTGGAATCCCTCTGGACGATGGTGCGGCTTGCTCGGGTCGTAATACGGGTTCACGGTCGAACATCCTGTGGCCAGCAGCGCGCCGGCCATCATCGCTGTGGTGGCGACAGCAATAATCCAGAAAATGCGCGATTTCATGCCGACCGCGCCGACGCCGCAAGCGGCCGGCGCATCGCCACCGGCTTCACGCGCGGCGTCAGCAGCGTGCCCTTGCGGGCACGATGACCGACATGCGCGGCGAGTTCCCGACCCCGCACCTGGACTTCGAGCGGCTTGCCGCCACGCCCCTGGCCGATAACGATCACCCCGGACTCACCGCAAGGCGTGGCAGCGACCAGTTTTTCGCCGGCATCGAGTCCCATCAGGATCACTCCCCGGCCACCGCCCGACAAAGCCTTGATCTCGTTGGCCGCAAACACCAGCATCCGCCCCTTCTCGGAAACACAGGCGATGCGATCGTCAGCACCGGCATCGACTGGTGCCGGCCGCAGCGGCACCGCGCCGCCATCCACCGTGACAAACTGCTTGCCGCCTCGCTGCCGCGATACCAGATCGCCGAGCGAACAGCCGAAGCCGGTGCCGGCCGACGTAGCCAACAGCAACTGCTGCGTGGAAGGGCCGGCCACGAAGCCGACGAGGCGCGTTCCGCCCTCGAGGTCAATCATCGAGGTGACCGGCGAACCGTCGCCGCGCGCGGACGGCAGCGCAGCGACATTGATCGAATAGACGCGACCGTTGCTGCCGATGGCGATCAGATGATCAACGCTGCGGCATTCGAAGGCGCCATACAGGTCGTCACCAGCCTTGAAGGCGAACTGCGTCACGTCATGTCCATGGCCGCTGCGCGCACGAGCAAAACCTTTCACCGAAACGATGACGGTGACCGGCTCATCGAGCACTCGCGTTTCGACCACCGCGCGTTGCGCCGTTTCGATCAGGGTGCGCCGCGCATCGCCGAACTTCTTCGCATCGTCGTCGAATTCCCTGCCGACTTGCCGGCGCAGAGCTGCCTCCGAGCCGAGCAGCTTGCCCAGCGCCGACTGATCCTTGCGCAGGTGGGCCAGCTCCTGCTCGATGCGGATGCCTTCGAGGCGGGCCAGCTGACGCAGCCGGATCTCGAGGATGTCCTCGGCCTGCCGTTCGCTCAGGCCGAATACGCGCATCAGCTCCGGCTTCGGCTCGTCGGAGGCGCGGATCAGCGCGATCACCCGGTCGATGGCGAGCAGGACTGCCTGCCGCCCCTCGAGGATGTGGATGCGGTCCTCGACCTTGGCCAGCCGGTGGGCGCTCCTCCGGCGCACGGTTGCAACGCGGAACTCGATCCACTCGGCGAGGATCTCCGTCAGCCCCTTGCAGCGCGGCCGGCCGTCGCGACCGATCATTACCAGGTTGACCGGGACGCCTGCTTCGAGGCTGGTATGCGCGAGCAGCATGTTGACGAAGCCATCGCGATCGATCCTCGAGGTACGCGGCTCGAACACCAGCCGTACCGCGGCGTCCCGACCCGCTTCGTCGCGGACCGAGTCGAGCTGCGCCAGCAGCAGTTGCTTCAGTTGCTGCTGCTCGGCACTCAGCGACTTCTTGCCGGCCCTGACCTTCGGGTTGGTCAGCTCCTCGATCTCTTCGAGCACTTTCTGCGCCGATGCGCCCGGCGGCAATTCGTCGACGACGACCTGCCATTGCCCGCGCGCGAGGTCTTCGAAGTGATAACGAGCCCGTGTCTTCAGGCCGCCTCGTCCGTTCGCGTAGATCTCGCGGATGTCTTCCGGCGCCGAGATGATCTGACCGCCGCCGGCGAAATCGGGCCCCGGCAGGACCGCCAGCAGATCGGTGAGCGATGCCTTCGGCTCCTTCAGCACGATCTGCAGCGCAGCGACCACTTCGCGCAGGTTGTGCGCCGGGATTTCGGTGGCCATGCCCACCGCGATGCCCGAGGCGCCATTGAGCAGCACGAACGGCAACCGCGCCGGAAGCAGCTTCGGCTCCTGCAGGCTGCCGTCGTAGTTGGCAGTGAAATCGACCGTGCCTTCGTCGAGTTCGTCGAGCAGCAGCCGTGCGACCGGGGTCAGCCGCGCCTCGGTGTAACGCATCGCCGCGGCGCCGTCGCCGTCGCGCGAGCCGAAGTTGCCCTGGCCGTCGATCAGCGGATAGCGCAGCGAAAACGACTGCGCCATTCTGACCATCGCGTCGTAAGCGGCCGAGTCGCCGTGCGGATGGAACTTGCCGAGCACGTCGCCGACCACGCGTGCACTCTTCACTGGCTTGGCGTTGGCCGCCAGGCCCATCTGGTCCATCGCGTACAGGATGCGTCGCTGCACCGGCTTCAGTCCATCGGCCACATCGGGCAAGGCGCGGCCCTTGACCACCGATACCGCGTAATCCAGATAGGCTCGCGAGGCAAAAGCCGCCAGCGTCAGCGAATCACCGCCGTCTGGCGGCGCAAACAAGGTCTGCTGTTCGAGCATGAAGACAACGCGCCCACCGCGCGTCATAGGAATGACATCAGGGCGCTGATTTTACGGGTCACATGCGTACGGCCCGGTTCGCCTGCGCATCCTGCGCTGCCGGCGCGCAGCGAGCTGCCTAATGCATCAACGACCGATCACGGCCGACGCCGCGTGCATCGATGAAGATCTTCATGAACTCCTCGGGCGTCAACGGCGGCGAGAACAGGTAGCCCTGCGCCGAGTCGCAGCCGAGATGTTGCATCCAGGTCTGCTGCGTCAGTGTCTCCACGCCTTCGGCAGTGACCTTGATGCCGAGCGATCGAGCCATCTCGATGACCGCCTTGACGATTGTCAGCGTGCGCGCGTCGCGCATGCATTCGACGGTGAAGCTGCGGTCGATCTTCAGCCGGTGGATCGGCAAATCGCGCAGATGCACGAGACTGGAGAAACCGACGCCGAAATCGTCGAGCGCCAGCCTGACCCCGGCGCTGCGCAGCTGCACCAGGTTCTCGCGCACGATCGCCGAGGTATCGAGCAACCCGGTCTCGGTCACTTCGATCTCGATGTCACCAGGCGCCACGCCATATTCGGCCAGTGTGGTCAGCAGGCTGTCGACGTAGTTGGCCTGGCGCAGATGCACGCCGGCGATGTTCACCGCGAGCGGCGGCACTTCCAGTCCCATGCCGCGCCACACATGCCGTGCCTTGCAGGCTTCGCGCAGCACCCAGTCACCGAGGCCAACAACCAGCCCGCTCTCCTCGACGATCGGAATGAACTCGGCCGGCGAGACTTCGCCCAGTTCGGCGTCGATCCAGCGCACCAGTGCTTCGGCGCCGACAATGCGACCGTCCGCGAGCGACACCGTTGGCTGGAAATAGAGCCGGAACTCCTGCGATTCGATCGCCTTGCGCAACCGCTGCTCCAGCCGCAGGCGCAGATCGACACGCCGCGCCACTGCCGGCGTGTACAGCGCATAGGTCGAGCGTCCGTTCTGCTTGGCTTCGTACATCGCCGCATCGGCGGCGTTGACCAGGGCTTCCAGATCGATGCCGTCCTGCGGGAAATAGGCGATGCCGATCGATGGCGTAACCGACAAGTCGAGTCCGAGCACGCGCATCGGCACACTGATCGCCGTGATCAGCCGCCGGGCCAGATCGATCGCCGCCTCCGAACGTGGCATCTCGCCGATCAGCGCGATCAGCTCGTCGCCACCACGCCGGCCAAGCAGCCGTGGTTCGGGTGTGTTGGCGCGAAGGCGCTCGGCCACGTGATGCAGCACCTCGTCGCCGGCGCGGTGGCCGTAGGCATTGTTGAGCAGGCGGAAATTATCCAGATCGATGAACAGCAGCGCGCAGCGCCGACCCTCCGCGTAAGCCTGCGCCAGTTCGACCCGCGCCCGCTCGTCGAAGGCATACCGGTTGGCAAGCAAAGTCAGTGAATCGATGGTGGCCAGCCGCTCGATGCTTTCCTTGGCGCGCACCTGATCGGAGATGTCCTTCGATACTCCGCGATAACCGTGGAAATTGCCTTGCGT
>JBFINI010000161.1:0-7176 GCA_041611275.1 Burkholderiaceae bacterium | reverse complement strand
TTCTTGTCTTCCGCCGGCGTCTGCTCCCGGTGCACCAGCGATTCGACGCGCTGTTGCTTCTCGAGAACAGTCTGCACGCGCACCAACGCCCGCTGCGCCTCTTCAGGGTCGCGCGGGCGCCGGGACGCGGCCGTTGACGTTGTCTCGAGTATGGCTTCGCTCATCGCCCGCGGATTCTAGGCTCGTACGTTTTCGAGGCACGCGATCAGGCAATCAGATGCGAGCCGTCGTGATGAGGCGACCAGTTCCTTGGCACCGTCGATCGCGCCGCCGGCTATTCCCGCGCGCAAGGTTGCGGTCACCGTCCGCTGCGGCTCGCCCTCAGGGAATTGACGCGTCGCTCATGTAACGCAGGATGGCGCCGGTTCGACCGGCGAGGTAGGCTGAGCCGCGATTTCGGTCGTAGAACTTCGGTCGCGGAAGCATCGCCGCCAGCCGTGCCGACTGCTCGGCGCCGAGCCGGCTCGCGGACGACTTGAAATAGTGGCGCGCTGCGGCTTCGACGCCGAAGACGCCTTCGCCCCATTCAGCGACATTCAGGTACACCTCCAGAATGCGCTGCTTGTCCCAGATCGCCTCGATCATGTAGGTAATCACCAGTTCCTGTCCCTTGCGCACGTAGCTGCGCTCCGGCGAAAGGAAAAGATTCTTGGCGAGTTGCTGTGAGATCGTGCTGCCGCCACGCAGCCGCTTGCGCTTCCAATTGGCCTCGAACGCCTTCTGGACAGCCTCCCAGTCGACGCCCTCATGCTCGGTGAAACGCGCATCTTCGGCGGTCACGACGGCGCGTTTCAAGTGCACCGAGATCTGCGCGTAGTCGACCCACTCATGGCGCAGACCTTTGCCGGGGTGGCTCAGGGCGACCCGCGCCCGTTCACGGGCCATGAACGCCGTTTCCGACGGGTTGACCCACCGGTAAAGCGCAATCCAGCCCAGGTACCAGAGCTGCAGCACGAATAACGCCACCAGCGCGAGCAGCGCCAGCAGCCACAGCCAGCGACCCGCCCAGCGCAACCACTTCATTTCGCCGCAGCGTTCTCCGCGACGGCTTCGGCGTTGAGCAGACGCCGCAGCTCCTTGAACACCGATGCCGTATCCGGTCGCACGCCGCGCCACAGATGAAATGACTCGGCGGCCTGTTCGATCAGCATGCCGAGACCGTCGCTCACTTTGCGCGCGCCGCCGCGGGTAGCCAGTTGCATGAACGGCGTCGGTGCCGGCGAATACAGCAGGTCATAGGCCAGCAGGCAGTCGTCGAAGGTTTCGGCATCGATCGGCGGTGTCGTGTGGGCCATGCTGGTGGCGGTGCCGTTGATGACAAGATCAAAATGCTCGGCGGGCACCTCGTCGAAGCTCAAGGCGAGGACGCCGAATTCGTCGGCCAGTTCCTGTGCGCGATCATGCGTACGGTTGGCCACGGCGATCCATTTCGGCTTCTCTTCGAGCAGCGATCCGATCAGTCCTCGCACGCCACCGCCGGCGCCAAGAACGAGGATCGCCGCATCTTCGATGCTGAATTTCAGCCGTTGAGTGATGTCCCGAACAAACCCGATGCCGTCCGTGTTGTCGCCGGCGATGGCATCGCCCTCGAACTTCAGCGTATTCACCGCGCCGGCCAGCCGTGCCCGGGGGCTCAGCCGATCAGCAAGCTTCGCCGCATCGAGCTTGAAGGGGATCGTCACATTCAAGCCGCGATAACCGGCATCGCGCAGCCCGAGCGCAAATTCCTCGAACCCGTCCAGCGGCGCCTCGAGTCTTTCGTAGCTGATCGACTGCCGAGTGTGCCGCGCGAACAGCGTATGGATCTCCGGCGATTTGCTATGCGCAATCGGATGGCCGACCACCGCGTATTTGTCGGGTTGTTTCATTGTTTGAGGTTGGTCAGTCTATCGCCGCTGCGAGTGGCGAACTGGTCATTGGTGAAGATCCACGTCCGGGTGATTTCCAGCACGTCGGTGTCGCGGGCGATCTCGGGCGGAAACGGCGGAAACGGCGCGGACAGCTTGACGATGTGCCTAGCCGCCCGGTCGAGAACAGCCGAACCCGACGACTCTTCGATCACCGCCTGCACCAGCCTGCCATCGGCTCCGATGACCACGGTCATCCGCAGCGTGCCGTAGATCCGTCCTCGTGCGTCTTCAGGATAGTGCTCATTGCCGATGCGCTCGACCCAGGTGCGCCAGTCCTCGACGTAGCGCGCATAGCGATACTCTGACGTGCTCGGCATGAAATGATGCCGCCGCGGCCGTTTCTGATAATCAGAGATCCGCTTGGCGATTTCCGCTTGCAACCGCGCCAATACATCGAGCGTGTTGTCCGCTGATCCCGGATCGGGCTGCTCGGTCGGCGTCTGTCGTTCCGGTGTGGCCACGGTGAAGTCGCCGCTGTCCAGCATCGCCAGTTTCTGCGCCTGTTGCTGCTGCAACCGCTCGACACGCGCGCGCGCTGCCTCGAGCGACTCACCGTCGCGTTGCTGCATCATGTTCGGCAACGGCGAGGTACGTCGGCCGCTGTCGTTGGCGCCCCCGCCGTCGAGATTAGCCTGGGCCAGCGCTTCCGGCTTGCTCGGACGGCTCTGTGAGCGCGCATTGACCAGAATGATCTCGAGGGCCGGGTCGGTCGAGCGCAATCGCAGCAGATCCGGGTCAACAAAGCGAACCGCGAGCGCCACCGCGTGCACGGCGACGGACGCGCCGAGCGCGATCATCAAGATCCTGTCTTGCTGTGCGGGTGGCTGCATCTGCATGCCGCGAGCGGCACCGCGATTGAACGATAAAGCGCGCTGATTGTATCGACCGCACTCGCAGCGGCCATAGAAATCCTAGCCCGCTTGCGGTAGATCAGGCGACGGCGCGACCAACGGTGCCTCGGGCACCGTTTCCGTAAGCTCCGTGGTTTCCGCATCAAGATCGTCGAACTGGCCGGCACTATCTTGCAGCACGCGGTGCAGCCGCACTTGAACGGTCAGATCCACTTCGTCGACACCGACGATGTCGAGTTCCACCCGCTGACCGCGCTCGAGCAGCGGCAGTCCCGCCGCCCGTGTCAGCAGCGGCATGCCATCGAATCGAAGCAGATCGGGCTTGAGCATCGTCGCACCGATACGGCTGACCTGCTGCTGCCGCAACCAGCGCAGGCACCAGTAGCGTTCGAGTCGTTCCTGAAACTCGGCGTAAGTGAGGTAGGCAGCATCGAACGCCGAGACAATCGCGAAGAGTTCGGCATCATTGATCGCATAGGGCGCCGGCTCGCCGCGCACTGCGGCAATCAGCTGTTGCTGGTTGACGAGATCGACGTAGCGGCGCAGCGGCGAGGTGCACCAGGAGTACTGCGCAACGCCCATGCCTTCATGCGGTGCCGGCGCGGTACTCATCCGCACCCGCCCCGGCAACCATCGTCCGCCAACGCGGTCGAGCCCCTGCGAGCGGTAGATGCCCGCACGCTTCAGCTCGGCCAGCCAGCCACCCCAGTGGCTGTTGGCGAGGATCATCAGTTCAGCGACGATCAGATCCAAGGGCGCCCCGCGCCGGCGGGGACGAATGCTCACCCGCGCATCTTCGCCTTCGCCATCGAGCACGAACGAGTAGTCGATCCGGCCGACCGGCTCGGGCTTGCCGCGCGCCTGCTCGCGCGCAGCAAGCAGTGAACGCGCGAAGTGCCACAGAAACAGCAGTTCGTGACCATGCGGCACGTCCAGTGCCCCGGCCGCCATGTGCACGTCGGTCACCTGCTCGTCGAGCAAGTCGTGGCGCAGGTTGCTGTCGATGCGGATCCGCTCAAGCCGGGTTTCGCTGGCCAGCACGCGCATGCTGTCGCGCTCGACATCGACATACAGCGACAGCACTGGAACCACTGTTCCGGCAGCCAGCGAGAAGGCGCTGATCCACGGCTGGGGCAGCATCGTGATCTTCAAGCCCGGCGCGTAGATCGTTGACAGCCGGCTGCGCGCGAACTGGTCGAGCGCATCGCCGCGACCGATCCCTGTGGCCGGCGCAGCGATATGGATGCCGACGCGAACCCGATCATCAAGAAACTGGGCGGAGAACGCATCGTCGATTTCGGTCGTCGCCGAATCGTCGACCGAAAAGGCCGCCGCCGACGCAAGCGGCAGCTCGGCATTCGGCACCGGCAGCGGCAGATCGGCCGGAAAACCAGCACCATGCGGAAAGGTCGTGGCCAGAAAGCTGTCACGATGCCAGCGATAGGCCGATGCTATGGCGCCGCGCTCCAGCAGCAGGCGCAGCGGCGTCAGGTGCAGTTCGCTCGCCGCCTGTTCGAGCGCCCTGTATTCGACGCTGTTCTTGTCGGGTCTCACCAGCAGCATCACGCCGAGTGCGGCGATCGCCGAGGGCAGTTCGCCCGCTTTCAGTTGTTCGACCAGTCGTCGCTTCTGCTCTTCCTGCTGGCGCCGCCGCTCCAGCGCCGCCAGCGCCTGCCTCAGCGTCTCGGGCGGCGCCGGACGAAATCGCCCTCGCCCCTTGCGGTGAAAGTAAACGGGCGCACCGTGCAGCCGCAACAAAATGGCGGCTGACTCCACGGCCGAAGGCACGTGGCCGTGGTATTCGCGCGCCATCTCCTCGAATCCGAATTCCTGCTGCGGCGCGCACTCCCAAAGAAAGTCGACGTCGATGTCTTCGGCGAGCTGCTGCGCCTGTCGCAGCATTGCTGCCGGCGCCGGCGTTTCGAAACGCAGCAGGACGTGCGAGGCGCGGACCTTGGTTCGTTTACCGCTCGCGGTCTCGACCTGCAGCGAGGAGTCGGTGGACGACCGCATGGTGCCGGTCTTGAAGTTCCCGTCGTCGTCGAAAAGCAGATGCATGGCCCGCAGACTACAGGCTGGCGATAAAGGACTTCACTCCGCGCAGCATCAACTCGACTGCGATCGCCGCCAGCACCAGGCCGAGCAGCCGCTCAAAGGCGAGCGTGACTCGCTCGCCAAGCAATTGCATGATCCGTTCGGCGAACGCCAGAACGACGGCGCTGACCGCCATCACCACGGCAATGGCCGCGACCCACTGCCAGTTGCGTGCGGGATCGCGCGACACGAGCAGCAGAACCGTGGCCAACGCCGACGGACCAGCCAGGGCCGGTACCGCCAGTGGAACGATGAAAGGTTCGCCGGCCGGCGTCTGGCCGAAGATGCCTTCCGGCGACGGA
Source organism: Burkholderiaceae bacterium (assembly GCA_041611275.1). Taxonomy (GTDB): domain Bacteria; phylum Pseudomonadota; class Gammaproteobacteria; order Burkholderiales; family Burkholderiaceae_F; genus JADJWR01. The sequence continues at coordinate 2,019 of JBFINI010000161.1, read as the reverse complement.
AACACCATGCGCAGTGCGACCAGCATCAGTACGACCGCGCCGCCGATCTGCAGGCTCAGTTCGGAAAGGCCGAGCAGCCGCATGAACGGACCGCCGACAAAGACGAAGACCACCAGCACGCCGAAGGCAATCAGGCATTCGCGCAGGATGATGGTGCGGCGGCGCTCGCGCGGGACATCGCGCAGCGCGCTGATGAAGATCGGCACATTGCCGACTGGATCACAGACTATCAACAGCAGAACCACTGCCGAGACGAAGCTTGCCTCCATCAGGCGAATGCGATCTCGCGCCCGCTACTAGCCTGCAGCAGCGCCGCCGGCCCGATGGCGAACACGCAGTGCGGCGTGCCGCCCGCCGCCCATACGGTGTCGAAACGGCGCAGCGATGCATCGATGAATGTCGCGAGCTCGTTGAGGTGGCCCACCGGCGGCACGCCGCCGATGGAAAAACCGGTGTGCGAGCGGACGAATTCAGGTGACGCGCGCGCGATCGGCTCGCCGAGCGTAGCGGCGACTCGCTCCTCGTCGACACGCCGATCACCGGCGGCGATCACCAGCACTGCGCGGCCCGAAACGGAGGCCCGGAACACCAACGACTTGGCGATGCGCCCGACGTCAATGCCCAGCGCATCGGCCGCCTGCCGCGCGGTGCGCGCCGCCATCGGCAGTTCGATGACCCGGGCATCGATGCCGAGCGCTTCGAGCGCCCTCTGCACGCGCTGTGCCGAAGGGGGCAGCTTCGATGACGCCGCGTCCATCAGACAGTCAGACCACCGGCGACCTCGATCACCGCGCCGTTAATGTAACTCGCCTCGTCCGAGGCCAGATAAGCATAAACATCCGCCACTTCCTCGGGACGTCCAAGCCGCTTCATCGGTACACGTTCAGTCATCTGTGCCATCACCCGATCAGGGATCGTCTTGAGGATCGGCGTGGCAATGAAGCCAGGGCAGATGGCATTACAGCGAATGCCTTTCGGACCGAGTTCGCGCGCCCAGGTCTTGGCGAAGCCGATCACGCCAAACTTGCTCGCGGCGTAGTTGCTCTGACCGTAGTTACCGTAGATGCCGACCACACTCGACGCATTCAGGATCACGCCGCTGCCCTGCTCGACCATCGTCTCGACGACAGCCTGCGCACAGTTGTAGGTGCCCTTCAGGTTGACGGCAATCACCTTGTCGAATTGCTCGTCAGTCATCTTCTGCAGCCGCGCATCGAGCGTGATTCCGGCGTTGTTGACCAGCACATCGATGCGGCCAAAGCGCGTCTTCAGTGACCTGACCATTTCGTCGATCTGCGCGCGCCTGGTCACGTCGACGGCGAAGCCCTCGGCGGTCGCGCCGCCGCGGCGCAGTTGCTGAACGGTCGCGTCGACCGATTCCTGCTTCAGGTCGGCAACGACGACGAACGCGCCTTCAGCGGCAAATTTCTGCGCCGTGGCCAGCCCGATGCCCTGCGCACCCCCGGTGATGATCGAAACCTTGCCTCTGAGCCGCACGAAGTGCTCCCGCGAATGGCTAACTAACTGATACCGCAGAACTCGAGGACTTCGTCGAGGTAGGCGGCAAAATCGCTGATCTGATGGTCAGATCCTTCAATGACCCGCTGCCGGCAACCGGCGTACTTGGCCGCCATCGTGCGCCAGTCGATCACTTCGTCGCCGGTGGCGGCAACGAGGAGGTAGCGCTCCGGATGAGTGATTCGCGCCGTATCCAGCGCGCGCAGTTCGTCGAGGTAGGCGGTCTTCATCTCGATACTCTGATCCGAGAAGAACACCGGCTGGGTGCCGAGATGTGCGCGCAGATCATCGTACGGCGCAATGGCCGGATTCAGCAGCACGGCGCGACAACCGCTGCGCTCGGCGAGCCAGGTTGCGTAATAGCCGCCGAGCGACGAGCCGATTAACGCAAGTTCCTCAGGCTCATACAAACTTGCTTTACCCTCGATCATCTGCGCTGCGGCGCTCGGCGATGCCGGCAAATGCGGGCACAGGTATTCGTTAAGGCGGCCGCGCTCAGTG
>JBFINI010000160.1:0-7193 GCA_041611275.1 Burkholderiaceae bacterium | reverse complement strand
TCGCACGACGAAGTGAAATGCGATACGGGTAAATACCTTCGGATCGGCCGGTGCGCGTTCGGCATCCAGCCGAACGTCGCAGGCCAGCACTTCGTGGCGTCCGCGCTTGAGGATCAACACCACGTCGTAGGCGGTGCAGCCGCCGGTTCCCAGCAAGACCATTTCCATTGGTCGCGGGGCGAGATTGCGCCCGCCGCCATCGGCTGCGCCGTCCATCGCAACCAGATGGCCGCTGCCGGTTTCGGCGATAAAGCTCATTCCGTCGGCTCCGGCCCAGCGCACGGTCACATTCATCGCTTCTTGCTCCAGGAACAGGCGCTGCGCAGCAGTCTTGCCCAAACAAACCGCGAACTTGCGAAGGCCGTCGAGAAACAAATACAATACAAGGCTTTCCGCGATCGGCTACGCAATCACCCGCCGACACTGGCGACCGTTATGCGCGCGAGCGGGCGGCGGCAACCTGAAATCACGAAGTGATGGCGAATCCGGTCTTCGCGACCGTCGTTGATTGCGCGGACAACCCGAAGCGGGCCCGCAGCGGATCCGGCTGGAAATCGCACGATTGAACTGAAGATAATGAAAACATTCTCCGCAAAGCCGCAGGAAGTGCGGCATGACTGGTTTGTCGTTGATGCCAGCGACAAGGTTCTGGGACGCCTGGCCTCTGAAATCGCGCGGCGTCTGCGCGGCAAACACAAGCCGGAATACACGCCGCACGTCGACACGGGTGATTTCATCGTCGTTGTCAACGCTGAGAAGGTTCGGGTGACGGGGGCCAAGGGCAGCGACAAGATGTATTACCGGCATTCGACCTACCCAGGTGGCGTGTACGAGACTTCGTTCGAGAAGATGCAGGACCGTTTTCCCGGCCGTGCGCTGCAAATTGCGGTCAAGGGGATGCTGCCCAAGGGTCCTCTCGGTTACGCCATGATCAAGAAATTGAAGGTTTATGCGGGCGGTGAACATCCGCATTCGGCCCAGCAACCCAAGCCGCTCGAGATCTGAGGACGCAATGATTGGCAGCTACAACTACGGCACCGGCCGTCGCAAGAGTTCCGTCGCACGGGTATTCATCAAGCGTGGGACCGGCAAGATCGTTGTCAATGGGCGATCGATCGACGAGTATTTCAACCGCGAAACCGGCCGCATGATCGTTCGCCAGCCGCTCGAACTGACCAGTCACGCATCGACCTTCGACATCCAGGTCAATGTCGATGGTGGGGGCGAATCGGGACAGGCCGGCGCGGTCCGACACGGGATTGCACGCGCGCTCGTCGACTACGACGCAGCGTTGAAACCGGTCTTGTCGAAAAGCGGTCTGATCACTCGCGACGCGCGCGAGGTGGAACGCAAGAAGGTCGGCCTGCGCAAGGCGCGCCGGCGCAAGCAGTTCTCCAAGCGCTGACGCCCGGCGCTTTCGGTTTAGCGTGTACGCGCGGCACCCATGGGTGCCGCGTGCGTTTTCTGCCCCCTATACTGGGTATTGAACGCTAGGGGAGTGTCGATTCTTGCCGTGGCGGTCGAACCGGGCTTCGTAAGCCCACCCTCATCCGCCGCATACAGTTACTCGCCCGCAGCACATGCAGCACCCGCGACGAACGTCGGCAAGCACGGCGGCCAGTCCGTTGCGGCTGATTGCGGCCCCTCGCCGAGATCCAGAGACGCCCGCCGCGCGCGGTGAGGCGGGCAAGCCGACAGGCTTCGGGTCGGGATGAAGTGGAAGCTGCTGCTACGCAAGCTGTCGGTCAGTTCGCCCGAGGTTTCGGTGCGTTCCCACCTGCCGTTGCCGTTGCGTCTGCTGCTGCTGTTCTTCGTGCTGGCCTTGGCGGCGGCCGTCGGCGTGGCGATCTACGAATATGGTCGCGGCTTCGCGGGGCCGGATCGTCGCGAACTGGTCGACGAGGTCGAGCGACTGCAGTCGCAGCTGCGCGAGGCGGAGGCCGAGCGCAGCAAGCTGAATGCGACGATCACCGCGCTGCAGGCGCAAATGAAAGTCGAACGCGCGGCGCAGGAGCAGCTGGCCAAACAAGCCAACGAACTCGATGCCGAAGCCAGCCGGTTGCGCGAGGACCTGGCCTTCTTCGAAAGCCTGCTGCCGACCAAAGCGAATGCCAGCGGCATCTTGATCCGAAGTTTCCGCATGCAGGCCGACGGCGCGCCGGAGGCGATGCGCTATCGATTGCTGGTTCAGCAGGCCGGCAAGCCGGAGCGCGACTTCGTCGGCACCGTGCAGATGCAAGTGAATCTTGTCCGCGACGGGCGCAGTTTTGCCCTTCAGATTCCCGATCCGGCGGTGCCGGAGTCGCGCCGCGCGCTGGAACTGAGCTTCCGGCATTACCAGCGCGTCGAGGGCTCGTTCACGCTGCCGGAGGGAGCCACCGCGCGATCGGTCGTCGTGCGCATCATGGCGGCCGGGCAGACCCACGCACAGCAGACTTTCCAACTTTAGGCGGTAAGCAGGAGAGGATATGTTCGGAAAGAAGAGCAATGGCGACAAGCACATCGCCAGCCTGATCGGCTCTGGCTCCACTCTGGTCGGTGACCTGACATTCACCGGCGGTCTGCGTATCGACGGCACCGTGCGTGGCTCGGTGCGCTGCGTCGGGGGTGAGGGCGACGGCATGTTGGTCATCAGCGAGCAGGGCGCCGTCGACGGTGAGGTTCGCGCCGCCCACCTCGTCGTGGCAGGCCGTATCAATGGTCCGGTGTTCACGACGGAACTGGTCGAACTGCAGCCGAAAGCCAGGGTCGAGGGCGACGTCCATTACCGGGCGCTGGAAATGCACCATGGCGCCATCGTTGAAGGGCGCCTGGTCCATGAGCCGGGCAGCCAGGACAGTCGCGGCAGCGTCAAGCTGGCGATCGCGACCTCGACAGCCCCACCCAAGTCCGAGTCAGCGGCAGGGTGATCAGAACCTGTCAGGAACCGGTGTTGCCTATAATTTGTCCATGAAGAGACATTTATTGGAGTGCCGCTCATGAACGCTGCCGTTGAAATGCCCTCGCCGCTGATCTTCTCGGACTCTGCCGCCAGCAAAGTGAAGCAGTTGATCGATGAGGAAGGCAATCCGGAGCTGAAGCTGCGCGTGTTCGTGCAGGGCGGGGGATGTTCCGGCTTTCAGTACGGCTTCACCTTCGACGAGGTGGTCAACGAAGACGACACGGCGATGGAGAAGAACGGGGTGACGCTGTTGATCGATTCGATGAGCTACCAGTACCTGGTCGGGGCCGAGATCGATTACAAAGAAGATCTCGAGGGTGCCCAGTTCGTGATCAAGAATCCGAATGCGACGACGACCTGCGGTTGCGGCTCGTCGTTTTCGCCCTGATCGATACGTTGCGACGCTGAACGGGGCGCTGCGGCGCCCCGTCGTTTTTTCTTCAGCGGGGGTAGTGAGCGCCGAGGAGGCGCGGCCCTCGCGCACCGGTCACGGCAGGGAAATTGGCCGGTCGGCCCTCCACAAATTCGCGAGCGAGCCAGGCGAAAGCCAACGCTTCGACGTGATCGGCGGCGATACCGAGCGTGTCCGACACGATGACCTCGCGCGGCGCACAGGCCTCTTCCAATAGACGAATCAGCGTCGCATTGAACGCGCCGCCCCCGCAGACGACGATCTGCGCAGCCTCCGCGAAATAGCGATCGATAGCACGGCTGACCACGGTTGCGGTCAGCTGCGTCAAGGTCGCCTGCACGTCGCGCGGATCGACGTCGAATGGCGCCAGTTTCTCGTGCAACCAGGCAGTGTTGAACAACTCGCGGCCGGTGCTCTTGGGCGGCGCCAGCGCGAAATACGGCTCCTCCAGCAGCGACTCGAGCAGCGTCATGTTGACGTGGCCGCCGGCCGCCCAGCGCCCGTTGCGATCGATAGGCTCACCCAGATGTTCAAGCGCCCACAGGTCGATCAGGACATTGCCCGGGCCACAGTCGAAACCAACAATCTGCAACGCGTCGTTGAGTGCTGGCAGTCCAGTCAGGTTGCTGATGCCGCCGACGTTGACTACTGCGCGCGGGATGTCGCCACGGAAGGCCGCGGCATGAAAGGCCGGTACCAGGGGTGCTCCCTGGCCGCCGGCGGCAATGTCGCGGCTGCGGAAATCGGCAATCACGTCGATGCCGGACAGTTCGGCCAGCGTCGCTGGCGCATTCAACTGGATCGTGTAGCCGGCCTCGGGCTGGTGGCGAACCGTCTGCCCGTGCACGCCGATCGCCCGCACCTCGGACGCTTCGATCTCGGCCTGCAGCAGCAGGTCATCGATGGCGGCGGCGTACGCATGGGCAAGATGCTGGCTGGCGACGGCCGCGCGGTGCAGTTCGTTGTCGCCGGCCACGTGCAGCGCCAGCAGCGCCTGGCGTAGCTCGCTCGCCAGCCCGTGCTTGACATTCGCACGCAGCCGCGGATTGCCGCTGGCGAAGTCGGCAACGACAGCATCGATGCTGTCGATGCTGGTGCCGGTCATCAATCCGATGAACCACTGCGAGGCGGGCACTTTGACGTTCCAGTCCGGGGCGACGCGTCAATTAGACTGCGGCCGGCGGACAAAAGCCACACTGGCCGCGCCACGCGTCCCCGGCTGCGCCATGTCATCGACACCAACGACCTATCCTCTGACCGCCGAAATCGATGTCGCGCTGGCGCGGGTCAAGCGCGGCTGCGACGAACTGCTGATCGAAGCCGAATTCGCGCAGAAGCTGGCGCGATCGGCCGCCTCCGGCACGCCGTTGCGCTGCAAGCTCGGCCTGGACCCCACGGCGCCCGACATCCATCTCGGCCACACGGTGGTCCTGAACAAGCTGCGCCAGCTGCAGGACCTGGGTCATACCGTGATCTTTCTGATCGGTGACTTCACGTCGATGATCGGCGATCCGAGCGGCCGCAACACGACCCGGCCGCCGCTGACGCGAGAGCAGATCGAGGCCAACGCGAAGACCTATTTCGAGCAGGCGGCACTGGTGCTCGACCGGGCGAAGACCGAAATTCGCTACAACTCGGAGTGGTCGGAGCCGCTGGGCGCCGCCGGCATGATCAAGCTCGCCGCCCGCTACACGCTGGCGCGGCTGCTCGAGCGCGACGATTTTGCCACGCGCATGCGCGAGAACCAGCCGATCGCGATGCACGAGCTGCTTTATCCACTGATGCAGGGCTACGACTCAGTGGCGCTGCGCGCCGATCTCGAACTCGGCGGCACCGACCAGAAGTTCAATCTGCTGGTCGGCCGCGAACTGCAGCGCCATTACGGCCAGGAACCCCAGTGCATCCTGACGATGCCGCTGCTCGAAGGGCTCGACGGCGTCGAGAAGATGAGCAAGAGCAAGAACAACTACGTCGGCATCACCGAGCCGCCGTTCGAGATGTTCGGCAAGGTGATGTCGATCTCCGATGGGCAGATGTGGCGCTGGTATGACCTGCTGTCGCTGCGCGCCGACGCCGAGATCGCACAACTGAAACGCGACGCGAAGGGTGGACGCAATCCGCGTGACATCAAGGTGTTGCTGGCACAGGAAATCGTCACGCGCTTTCATTCGGCCGGCGCCGCCGAGCAGGCGCTGGCCGAATTCGAAGCGCGCTTCAAGGGCGGCGCTGCGCCTGAAGACATGCCGGAGGTGATTGTCGCCGCACCCGGCGGGGCGTTGGCCATTGCGCTGCTGCTCAAGCAATCCGGCCTCGCCCCGTCGACTTCGGAGGCAATCCGCAACATCGAGCAGGGCGGCGTGAAGATCGACGGCCAGAAGGTCAGCGATCGCGCGCTGCAGGTGCACGCCGGCACTTATGTCGTGCAGGTCGGCAAGCGCAAGTGGGCGCGGGTGACCGTGGCCTGATGTGGGCCTCTACATCGGCCAGGCGCGGCTGACAATCGCATCGAAGTCGGTGCCCGCACCCAGGGTGCCGAAGCTGCCGCCCTGATCGCGTCCCAACCGCGAGGCGCAGAATGCATCGGCGACCGCCGCTGACGCATGGCGCACGAGCAGCGCCGCCTGCATGACCAGCACCAGATGCTCGGCGAGTCGCCGTGCTTCAGCTTCCGCCGGCCGGGCGCGCAACTGTTCGAGCAGATTGCCCGCCGCAGCGTCAAGGCGGCGGTCGTTGCCGCGCGCGTCCTCGATTTCGCGAGCCACTGCTTCGATCGCCGCCGGCTCGTGAGCCAACGCGCGCAGCAGATCGAGACACATGATGTTGCCGGAGCCCTCCCAGATCGAATTTACCGGCGCCTCGCGATAAAGCCGCGGCAGGATCGATTCCTCGACATAGCCGTTGCCGCCGAGCACCTCCATCGCTTCTTCACAGAACGCGGTGGCACGCTTACACAACCAGTACTTGACCGCCGGCGTCAGCAGCCGGCGCAAGGCGCCCGCGTGCGCATCTTCCGCTGCGTCGTAGAGGCTGGCCAGCCACAGCGACAGCACGGTCGCGGCCTCCGACTCCAGCGCCAGATCAGCGAGCACGTTCTGCATCAAGGCGTGTTCGGCGAGCCGGCGTCCGAACGCAGTGCGATGCCTGGCGTGATGGACTGCCTGCGCCAGTGCTTGCCGCAGCAGCGCTGCGCTGCCGAGTCCGCAATCGAGCCGCGTGTAATTCACCATCTCGATGATGGTCGGAACGCCGCGGCCTTCGTCGCCGATCAGCCAGGCGCTCGCATTTTCGAGTTCCGCTTCGGCGCTGGCGTTCGAGCGGTTGCCGAGCTTGTCCTTCAGCCGCAGCAGGCGAATGGCGTTGGGGCGCCCATCAACGAAGCGCGGCAGGAAAAAACACGACAGGCCGCCGCCCGCCTGGGCCAGGATCAGGAACGCGTCGCACATCGGCGCCGACATGAACCACTTGTGGCCGGTGATCCGGTAGAGCTGGCCGGCGCCGGTGGCTGCCGACGCCTCGGCGAGCGTGGTGTTGGCGCGCACATCGGAGCCACCTTGCTTCTCGGTCATGCCCATGCCGATCGTTGCGCCGCGTTTGGTTTCGATCGGCGCAAAGCTCGGGTCGTAGCTGCGGGCGTGGACCCGCGGCAGCCAGGTCTGGGCCAGCGGCGGCAGCGCTGCGCCGTGGCGGCTCAGTACGGCCGTGGCCGCGTAAGTCATCGTCAGCGGGCATTGCGTACCGTTGTCGATCTGGCCGTAAAGCAGGTACGCAGCGGCGCGGGCGGCGTGCGCACCGCCGCGTGGATCGGCCCATGGGCTGGAGTGCAGGCCGTGCGCGCAGCCC
>JBFINI010000159.1:0-7199 GCA_041611275.1 Burkholderiaceae bacterium | reverse complement strand
TACGAGGTCTTCATGCGCTACGTGCTCAACAACCCCACCAGTTGGGCGTTCGACATGAGCTACATCCTCTACGGCGGGCTGTTCATCATGTCGGGGGCCTACGCGCTGTCGCGCAACGCGCACGTGCGCGGCGACGTGTTCTTCCGCCTGATGCCGCCGCGCGTGCAGGCCACCATCGAGCTGGTGCTCTACTTCATCTTCTTCTACCCGGGGGTGACCGCACTCGTCATCGCCGGCTACGGCTATGCGCACGACTCCTTCGGCTACACCGAGGTCAGCGTCAACAGCCCGGTCGGCGTGCCGATCTGGCAGCTGAAGCTGATGATTCCCTTTGCCGGCTTCTTCCTGACCCTGCAGGGCATTGCCGAGGTGCTGCGCTGCGTGGTGTGCCTGCGCGACGGCGCCTGGCCGGCCCGGTTGCACGACGTCGAGGAACTCGAAATCGAAATCGCCAAGCAGCACGGGGGCGGAGCAGTGGCGCCCAAGGGGCACCGCCAATGACCGATCCGCAGATCGCCCTGCTGATGCTGGGCTTGTTCATCTTCATCATCATGCTCGGCTTTCCGATCGCCTTCACGCTGATGGCGATGGGGGTCGGTTTTGGCTACTACGCGTATTTCCGGCCCGGGCAGGACTTCTTCGACAACCGCGTCTTCTATCTGCTGACGCAGAACACGTTTTCGATCATGAACAACGACGTGCTGGTCGCCGTGCCGTTGTTCCTGTTCATGGGCTACGTGATCGAACGAGCGAACATCCTCGACCAGTTGTTTCACAGCCTGCGCATCTCGCTGCGCCGGATCCCGGGCTCGATGGCAGTGGCGGCGCTGGTCACCTGCGCGCTGTTCGCCACGGCCACCGGCATCGTCGGCGCGGTAGTCACGCTGATGGGGCTGCTCGCCTTCCCGGCGATGCTGAAGGCCGGTTACGACGAAAAGATCTCCGCGGGGCTGATCTGCGCTGGCGGCACGCTCGGCATCCTGATCCCGCCGTCGATCATGCTGATCGTCTATTCCGCCACGGCGGCGGTGTCGGTGGTCAAGCTGTATGCGGCCGCCCTGGTCCCCGGCTTGCTACTGGCCGGCTTCTACATCGGCTACGTGATCGTCCGCGCGGCACTGAACCCGAAGCTGATGCCGAAGCTGACGAAGGAGGAAGTGGCGGAGATCGGTTTCGTCGCCATGGTCCTGCTGCTGTTGAAGGCCTTCTTCCCGCTGGCGATCCTGATCCTGTCGGTGCTCGGCTCGATCCTGTTCGGTCTGGCCACACCGACCGAAGCCGCCGCCGTTGGCGCCTTCGGCGGCATGGTGCTGGCCGCAGCCTACCGCGCGCTGTCGTGGCCGCGGCTGAAGGAGGCGGTGTTTCTGACCGCGCGCACCTCGGCGATGGTCTGTTACCTGTTCATTGGGTCGTGGACCTTTTCGTCGGTGTTTTCCTACCTGGGCGGCGAAGGGGTGATCAAGGAGTTCGTGCTCGGCCTGGACCTGGGCACGGTCGGCTTCCTGCTGATGTCGCAGCTGATCATCTTCCTGCTCGGCTGGCCGCTCGAATGGAGCGAGATCATCATCATCTTCGTGCCGATCTTCCTGCCGCTGCTGCCGCACTTCCAGGTCGACCCGATCTTCTTCGGCGTGCTGGTGGCGCTGAACCTGCAGACCTCCTTTCTGACCCCGCCGATGGCGATGTCAGCCTACTACCTGAAGGGCATCGCGCCGCCGCATATCCAGTTGGCGGCGATTTTCCAAGGCTGCCTGCAGTTCCTGGTCTTCGTCTTCGTCGCCATGTTGCTGATCTATGTCTTTCCGGCCACCTACGAGTGGCTGCCGAACCTGCTGTACGGCAACTGATCGGCGATGGACGCTGCACGCCTGAACTGGCTGACCGCGACCGAAACCGCGCGCCTGATCGACGACGGCGCGCTGACGGCCGAGGACCACGTTCGCGCCTGCATTGCTCGCATCGAGGACACGGAGCCGACGGTCCTGGCCTGGGCGAACTTCGAACCAGAGAACGCTCTAGAGCAGGCGCGCGACGCCGACGTGCGCCGCACGCGGGGGTTGCCCTGCGGACCGCTGCATGGCGTCGCAGTAGGCATCAAGGACATCATCGACGTACGCGATCTGCCGACCGAAGACGGCACTGTCCTGCATGCCGGGCGCATTCCGCGCCGTGACGCCACCGTCGTCGCCCGCCTGCGCGAGGCCGGCGCGCTGATCGTCGGCAAGACGGTCACCACGGAGCTTGCGACCTATACGCCGGGCAAGACGCGCAATCCGCACAACCCAGAGCACACGCCGGGCGGCTCGTCGAGCGGCTCGGCGGCGGCGGTCGCCGCAGGCCATGTACCGGTGGCGCTTGGCTCGCAGACCAACGGCTCGATCATCCGCCCGGCGTCTTACTGCGGCGTGTTCGGCTTCAAGCCCTCACATGGGCTGGTGCCGCGAACCGGCGTGCTGACCTTGTCGCGCGTGCTCGATCATGTCGGCGTTCTCGCCCGCTCGCTCGAGGACATCGCGCGGGTGACGGAACTGATCGCCGGTTTCGACGAGGAGGACGCCGATACGCTGCCGCCGCGCACGCGACCGCCGCTGTCGAAAGTGCTGGGCCAGGAGCCGCCGCTGCCGCCACGGCTGGCACTGGTGCGCACGCCGTTCTGGTCGAAGCTCGACGCCGACGCGCGTGAGGCCTTCGACGAACTCGCCCAGTCGCTCGGCGCGCAAGGGCAAGCGATCGAGCTGCCGGAATCCTCGGCGAAGGTTGTCGACTGGCACCGCACGATCTTCGAGGCCGACCTCGCCGCCTCGTTTGAGCGCGAATATGAGACCGGCGCGCAAAAGCTTTCCGCCTCGCTGCGCGGCCAGATCGAGCGCGGCCGCCAGGCACTGGCAATCGACTATCGCAAGGCGGTGGCGCTGATCGAAATCGTCAACGAGGGCTTCGACGAGACTTTTGAGAATTTCGATGCGATCGTGACGCCTGCTGCGCTTGGCACCGCGCCCAGGGGATTGGCGTCGACCGGCGATCCTCTGCTGGCGACGATGTGGACCTACTGTGGCATGCCGGCATTGGCCATGCCGCTGGCGCGCGGCGAGAACGGTCTGCCGCTCGGCATTCAGCTGGTCGGGCGGCGCGGCGATGACGCGCGGCTGCTGCGAACTGCCCGCTGGCTGTGGCAACGCACGCAGGCGCCGGAACCGTGAAATGACATCGACCTGGATGATTGCCCTCTGGAGCCCATCATGTTGCTGAAAGTGATCTTCGGCCTGATCAGCATGGCGTTGATGGTGATCTTCGTCGTGCCAGTGGTGATCAAGATCAAGTCGGTGGCGCTGATTGCCGTGATTCTGCTGGGCATGGCGATGATGGTCTACGACTTCATTGAGTTCCTGCGCGAAAAGGACTGACTGCGCCGCTGACCTGGCCGGCCCGGCCCACGCGGTGACGGGCGATGCGCGCGCATGAGCCTGCGCGGCCATTCATTGGACTGGCGAACTGCGGAAATCACGGCCCGAAGGCGCGGCGTGAGCGCGCCGGGGCGGCCCGAAGACGAATCTTTCTGTGGCGCAGTGCCACGGTAGGTCCATGACCGCGCCCGCCGCCGCACGATGACGACCTTCGCGCGTTCCCTATTTCCGGTCCTCAATGCCCTGGGCGCGGTGGTCGGCATCTTCGCGCTGACCATGTTGATTCCGCTGGGCGTGGCATTCTTCGCCGACGAAGAGGCCTTGGTCGCCTACGACACAGCGTTCCTGATCACCGCGGTCAGCGGCGCCACGCTATGGCTCGGTGCGCGTCGCTTCAAGCGTGAACTGCAGCCGCGCGATGGCTTCCTGCTGGTGACCATGGTCTGGACGGTGCTGCCGGCGTTCGCGGCGCTACCGCTGCTGCTGCATATCGACGGCCTGTCGTTCACCGACGCCTACTTCGAGGCGATGTCGGGACTGACAACCACGGGCGCGACGATCCTCGTCGGTCATGACAGTTCGCCGTTATCGATCAATGTCTGGCGCTGTCTGCTGCAGTGGATCGGCGGCATGGGCATCATCGTGCTGGCGGTGGCGATCCTGCCGCTGCTCGGCGTTGGCGGCTCGCAGGTGTTCAAGGCGGAGACCGCGGGCCCGCTGAAGGAAACCAAGCTGACACCGAGGATCGCCGATACGGCCAAGCTGCTGTATGCGATCTACTTCAGCCTCTCCGTGCTCTGCCTGCTGGCCTACCGCGCCGCCGGCATGTCCTGGCCCGATGCCGTCATGCACATGTTTTCGACGATGGGCATCGGCGGCTTTTCTTCACACGACGCCAGCTTCGCCTACTGGGACTCGCCGCAGATCGAAGCGGTAGCGGTCATCTTCATGACGCTGGCAGGCATCAACTTTGCGCTGCATTTCTCGGCCTGGCGCTCGCGCTCGCTGCTCGTGTACCTGCGCGACCCCGAGGCGCGGGCTTTCATCCTCGTCCTGATCCTGGCGGTAGTGACCGTGACTGCGTTTCTCATCGCGCAGGACGTCTATCCGCTTTGGACCACCGCCCTGCGTTATGCGCTGTTCAACGGCGTATCGATCGTCACCACCACCGGTTATGCCAATACCGACTACGGCCAGTGGCCGATTTTCGCGCCGGTGATGATGCTGTTTCTCGCCGGCTTTGCGACCTGCGCCGGCTCCACAGGGGGTGGCGTCAAGATGATCCGCGCGCTGATCCTGCTCAAGCAGGCGCGCCGCGAGTTCATCCGCATCCTGCATCCGCGCTCGATCTCGCCGGTCACGGTCGGTGAGCGGGTCATCGAGAACAACGTCATCTTCGCCGTGCTGGCGTTCATGCTGATCTATGGCGCGTCGATTACCTGGCTGACGTTCATCATGCTGGTCTCGGGGCTTGACGTCGTCACTGCCTTCACCGCGGTCGTCGCCTGCCTGAACAACATCGGACCGGGTCTGAATCAGGTCGGGCCCGCCTCCAACTACGCAACGCTGAACGATTTCCAGACCTGGATCTGTACTTTCGCGATGCTGATCGGTCGCCTCGAACTGATGTCGGTACTGGTGCTGTTCACGCCGGCGTTCTGGCGCAAGTGAAAGCCGCGAAGCTCGAACCGCCTGCGACCACGCTAACTGTCGCCGCGGGGGCGCAGCGCGAGGCGGCGATCGAGACCTGGCTGCAGACGACGGCCGGCGCCAAGTCGGGTCGCTGCCTGGTGATCGCCGAGGGATTGCTGCACGATCGGCAAGGGCCGCGCGAAGTGCCGGTTCTCGCGCTGGCGGCCGGCTGTCCATGCTGCATCGGACTGGTGGCCTTGCGGGTTCTGCTCGCCCGCGCGCTGCGCCGATATCGTCCGTCCGCCTTGCTATTGCTGCTGTCCAGCGCGCAACATCTGCCACGTGTCCGCGCAATGCTGGCCAGCGGTGAACTCGGCGTTCGTCTCGCGGTCGATCAGTGAGCATGCACAAGGTCCGGATCAACGGCATCGACATCGCCTACCGCCTTGACGGCGACGGGGCGCCGACGCGTCCGTGGCTGGTGTTCGCGCATGCGCTCGGACTCGATCACACGATGTGGGATGCGCAGGTCGCCGCCTTCGGCCGCGCCTGCAACATCCTGCGGCTCGATCTGCGCGGGCACGGCCAGTCGCAGGCACCCGCCGGCGAATACACGCTTGAACAGATGGCCGATGATCTGCGCGATCTGCTTGATCATTTGGCCATCCGCCGCTGCCACTTCGTCGGCCTGTCGCTCGGCGCCATGGTCGGCCAGTTGGCGGCGATCCGCTCACCGCTGCGCTTCGTGTCTCTGACTCTGGCGGGCGCCGCCTGCCGCTTTTCGACGCAGATGCAACCGCAATGGGCCGAGCGCATCGCCGCCGTGCGTTCGCAACTCGGTATGAATGCAGTCATCGACGCATCGATCAGCGGCTGGTTCACGGCCGCGTTCTTCGCGACGCGGGCAGCGGGCGTCGCCGCGGCGGTGCAGGTGCTCCGGCGCACACCGGTTGCGGGTTATGTCGGCGCCATTAATGCGATGTCACGCGCCGACCTCACGACGCGACTGACGGCGATCACTTGCCCGGTGTTGCTGCTGGTTGGCGAGGACGACCGTGTCATGCCGGTGGCCTATGCCGAAGAGATTGCGCGGCTGCTGCCGCAGGCGCGGCTGCAAAGGATTTCCGGCGCCTCGCACCTGTCGAATATCGAGCAAGCCGACGAGTTCAACGCGGCGCTGCGTGCTTTCCTTGCTGGCGAGCCCTGATATCGCCGCCGGGGTGAGCGCTTGAGTTTGGCGCCAGCGCTCCGATATATGGATTGTAGGCGGTCATCGTGTCGGGCCGTTGGAGCGTTTTAGGCACATATGCAGACCATTTACAACAGCCCGCTCTTCTGCGTGGTCGAGTTCAGCGGCTTCGGGACCGAAGGCCAGCATCCGGCCGGCGGCTTCGAGATCATGGACAAGACCTTGCGCCGTGAGATCTTTCTCGGCGGCGCGGATGCCGCCCAGTTCCGCTCGAGCGTGCAGGCGCTGATCGCCGCCGAACCCACAGCGGATGATCTCGACGATTTTCTTGCCGCCTATACCGGCGTGATGACCACACCGGTCGCCTTGCACTGATCGGCGGCGGTGCCGCGCCCGCGGCGATCAGGCTTTAGCGTTTCGCCGCGCTCTCAGGATTCGCTTGAGTAGGCGGACCAATGCGCTCCTTCGTAGCGGCCAGCAGCGCCAGTGCCACCACCAACCAGCACAAGAGAAACAGAAGGCCGGCCTGATACGCCGCGACATCGTACTGGCGCACTCCGTTGATCACGACGCCGCGCCAGTTCGCGTCCAGAATCAGGCCGATCACCGGCATCTGCACCAAAGCACCGACCATCACCCCAGCGTTGACAACCCCGGTGACCGTGCCTTGCAGCCGCAATGGCGCCGATTCCTTGGCAAAGCCGAACGACAGCACCATTGCACCGGCGCCGAAACTGGCGACCAGCAGCAGCGGCACAAGCAGCGCCAACGGTGCCGCCGGCACGGCGGCCAGCACGGCAAAGCCGACGATCACGGCCACGGCACCGATGACGAACGGCCGCTTGCGCCGTTGCAGCCGGTCGGACCACAGGCCGAACAACGGCCCGCCGACAGCAAACATCACCAGCATGCTCGAAGTAATCAGCGCCGCCTTGGCCACGCTGATCTCGTGGACATGCGCCAGCAACGGCACC
>JBFINI010000158.1:0-7204 GCA_041611275.1 Burkholderiaceae bacterium | reverse complement strand
CACCCGGCTTGACGTCGTCGTCAAGCGGCACCTTGCGCATGTGTACCTTCAGGATGGCTTCACGGCCGCGGATGTCCGGCAGCGGCACCACCACCTGGCGGTCGAAACGGCCCGGACGCAGCAGCGCCGGATCGAGCACGTCGGGCCGGTTGGTGGCGGCGATCACGATCACACCGCTGCCGGTTTCGAAACCGTCCATCTCGACCAGCATCTGGTTCAGCGTCTGCTCGCGCTCGTCATTGCCGCCCCCCAGTCCCGCGCCGCGCTGGCGCCCGACGGCGTCGATCTCGTCGATGAAGATGATGCACGGCGCGTGCTTCTTGGCATTCTCGAACATGTCGCGCACGCGCGCGGCGCCGACGCCGACGAACATCTCGACGAAATCCGACCCGGAGATCGAGAAAAACGGCACCTTGGCCTCACCGGCAATCGCCTTGGCGAGCAGCGTCTTGCCGGTGCCCGGCGAGCCCACCATCAGCACACCGCGCGGGATGCGGCCACCGAGCTTCTGGAACTTGCTCGGATCACGCAGGAACTCGACCAGCTCGTGCACCTCTTCCTTGGCTTCGTCGCAGCCCGCAACATCGGCAAAGGTGATCGAGTTGTTCGATTCGTCGAGCATGCGCGCCCGGCTCTTGCCGAACGAGAAAGCACCGCCGCGGCCACCGCCCTGCATCTGGCGCATGAAGAAGATCCACACGCCGATCAGCAGCAGCATCGGGAACCAAGACACGAAGATCGAGGTCAGCAGCGACTGCTCCTCGCGCGGCTTCACATCGACTTTCACGCCGCCGTTGATCAGGTCGCCCATCAGGCCACGGTCGAGCACGGTGGCGATCGTGCGCAGCCGTTCCCCCTCCTGCGTCGTCGCGACGATCTCCGGCGTGACGCCGGATTCACGGATCTCGACCATCTTGATTCGGCCGGACTTCACCTCGGCCAGGAATTCCGAGTACGGCAGCGTGCGTTCGCCTGGCCGCTGGCGGCCCTCGAACTGTTTGAATACCGTGAACAGAACCAGCGCGATCACCATCCAGATGGCGGCTTTCGCGAACATGCTGTTGTTCAAGATCGACTCCTAGGCGGCCGTCCAAGCGGCACGATAGTCAAATTGTAGGTCCAAGGCGGATCCGACGCCTACCCGACAAACAACCTATATCTGGCTCGAAAATCCGTGCTTTCAAGCCAAAGGCGCTACGGGATTGCCCTTGAAACGGCGCGCCAGCAGGTAAGTTTCCGCCGATTCGGCACGCGATGCGGCAGGTTTGCGAATCGCCACGGACGCGAAGTGCTTCTTCAACTCGGCCACGAACTGGCTGAACCCACTGCCCTGGAAGGCTTTGACCAGCAAGCTGCCCTCAGGTTTCAGATGGGCCAACGCGAATTCAAGCGCCAGTTCAAGCAGATGCAGCCCGCGCGCGGCATCGGCGGCGGCGATCCCCGACAAATTCGGCGACAGGTCCGACAGGATCAGATCCGCCTTGCGCCCGGCCAGCATCGCACCGAGCTGCTCGGCGACTTCCTGCTCGCGAAAATCGCCCTGGATGAAGTTCACGTCAGGTAGCGGCTCCATCGGCAACACATCGAGTGCGACGATCCGTCCATGCACGCGGCCATCGGCGCTCGTGAGCCGCTGTCGCACGATCTGCGTCCAACTGCCCGGCGCCGCACCCAGATCGATGACCGTCAAGCCGGGACGCAGCAACCGATCCTTGTCATCGATCTCGGTCAGTTTGAACGCCGAGCGCGCGCGCAAACCCTGCCGCGTAGCCGCCCTGACGAAAGGGTCGGTCACATGGCGCTGGATCCAGGCGCGGCTGGAATGGTGTTTCTTCCTTGAAATCGGCATTACGAGATTCGCGCAGCAGCGCGGTGCAACTAGGTTAGCCTATGCGGCATGAGTGAACTTTCTCTGACCCGCAACCAACGCTTGGGGTTGCGCGCCCGCGCCCATCATTTGAATCCGGTCGTGCTGCTTGGCGCTGCGGGGCTCACCGAGGCAGTGCTGAAGGAAATCGACCGCGCGCTGACGGCGCATGAACTGATCAAGATCCGCATTCCCGGCGATGACCAGGCCGAACGCCAAGCCATCGCCGCACGCATTGCCGAGTCGCTCGCTGCGGCGCGCGTACAGGTGATCGGCAAGGTGCTGGTGCTTTACCGACCGCGCCCGCCGGAGCCGGAGTCCGGCGCCGTACCGCACCGTCAGTCGAAGAAGACCACGACCGGTCTGCGGCAATCCGCAGCATCTCCCGCTCGAAAAAGCATGGCCAAGTCGCCGGGTCGAGAGGCAAAGGCGAGAGGCGCCGCTGTTTCCTCGCCAGGGTCTGCGCGGCGCAGTGCTCACGCGTCGCGCAGCCCGAGTCGGTCGCGCTAGGACAAGACGCACCAGGAAGTTCGCGCCATTGAGTTGCAGTCGCACTGGCGCGCTTGCCGAGCACGTCGCGGCGACCGGCCCGTGTCTGAGCGGACGCGCCTGGCCTGCGGCAACGCGAACAACGCTCGGCCGATTGGCCCAAAAACGTGCGCGGCGCCCTGCTCAAGCGACTAGCTGCTTGAGGAGCTACTTCGCGTTCAGCCGACCGTCATTGCGGGATGCAGATACTCATCGGTTCAGGCTGGAACGCCCCCAAGGACCTAAACCGTGAATTTCTACCAGAGCATGCTTTGCGGCCTTGCCGCCATCGCGGTGATGCTCGTCTGCCTTTACCTTGTTCTGACGCTGCGCGCCCGGGGTGCCCGGAGGAGTGGTCAAGCGCAAGTGGCCTTTTCCGATGCTGCTGGTCGTGCTTTTCACCGCCGGTTGCCTGGTCACACCTTTCTTCGATCAGTTGCCGGCCTCAGCAAATTGCCTGATCGTGTCGATGATCATCTTCTTTGGCGCCATCTACGTACTGTTCACCGTCCGCCTCGTCTACACCGTGATCCGTGAACTGGCCGGTTGACCGGGTCGCTGGCCAATGAACGTCTCCAAGAATCTGGACGGCGCCTGCGCCAAGACCGACAAGGGCCGTGAAGAAATCGCGACGCGCTCTCATGGACAGGCGCATCACCTGCGCACCGTGCTGATCCCGCTCGATGGCAAGACGCCGCTGCGCGAGCTCATCCACCGCTGCAAAGCGATCCCGGACTTTCCTGATGATGTCCGTCAGCTGCTTGAGGGCGGCTTCATCGCCGAACTTCATGGCGGCAAGCCGGCCACTGCAGCCGACGCGACGCAGTCGATGGTCGCAGCCAAGCGAACCGAGCTCATCCACATCACACCGACTGCGCGGCCCGCATGCGCAGGCGGTCGTCGCACGACTAGACAAGGCTGGTAACAGCCCGCAGGAACTATCGACGACGGTGGACAGTTGCTAGAAGCTGATCAAGCTGACGATCGACGAAGCAAAGGCCGAAGACGTCCGCCGGCGCGGCCAGTTGCTGCTGCGCGAGGATCCCCGATCCCGGCACATCACGCGCCGGAAGCCCGTCAGACGTATTTCACTTCGAGAATTTCGAATTCGCGCTTGCCGCCCGGCGCAAGTACCTCGATGACATCGCCCTCGGCCTTGCCGATCAAGGCGCGGGAGATCGGACTCGACACGGATACCAGCCCCGCTTTGATATCCGCTTCATCATCGCCGACGATCTGGTATTTGACATGTTCGCCGCCAATCAGGTCCTCGAGCAGCACCGTGGCGCCGAAGACGATGCGGCCACCCGAATCCACGCTGGCCGGATCGATGATCTGCAACGCGCCGATCTTGCCTTCGAGCTCCATGATCCGGCCCTCGATGAAGCCCTGGCGCTCGCGCGCTGCCTCGTATTCGGCGTTCTCGGACAGATCGCCCTTCTCCCGCGCCTCCTTGATCGCCTGGATGATCGACGGACGCTCGACGGACTTCAGCCGCTGCAGTTCGGCCTTCAGGCGTTCAGCGCCACCCGCGGTGATGGGAATCGGCATGAAAAGCTCAGTCCAAAAAGAATGCCCCGACGCGGCCGGGGCAAGTGATCAGACTCTAGCCTGCCGGGGGTAATGGCGCAACCGGCATGCCGGCATCGAAGTCCTGCCGAAGAATGTACGCTCGCGCCGCTGCTTCAGCGAACAGCGCCCAGCGATCGGTGCAGCCCCTGCAGGTCGTAGACGTCGAGGCTCGCCAGGTGCTTCATGCCTTCGACCGCGGCACGGCCACCGGCGATGGTCGTGTAGTAGGTGACGCGCTGGGCCAACGAAGTCGTACGGATCGACCGCGAATCGGCGATCTGATGGCGGTTCTCGGCCACCGTGGTGATCACCAGATTGATTTCGCCGTTCTTGATCAGATCGACCACGTGCGGCCGCCCCTCTTTGACCTTGTTGACCGTCCGCACCGGGATTCCGGCCGCCTCGACTGCGGCCGCCGTGCCGCGCGTGGCGATCAGCTCGTAGCCCATGTCGTGCAACAGGTGCGCCACTGCCACCGTTCTGGCTTTGTCCTGATCCTTGACGCTGAGAAACACCGTGCCTTTCGGCGGCAGCACGACGCCGGCAGCCAGCTGAGATTTGAACAGCGCCTCACCGAAGGTGCGGCCGACTCCCATCACCTCACCGGTCGAGCGCATTTCTGGCCCGAGCAGCGTGTCGACTCCCGGGAACTTGGCGAACGGGAACACCGATTCCTTGACCGAGTAATACGGCGGCACCACTTCGACCCGAACGCGCTGTTCGGCCAGGCTGCGGCCGACCATGCAGCGCGCGGCGATCTTGGCCAACGGCTCACCGGTGGCCTTCGACACGAAAGGTACCGTGCGAGACGCACGCGGATTGACCTCCAGCACGTAGATCACCGCGCCGTCCTGCTCACTGCTCTGAATGGCGAATTGCACGTTCATCAGGCCAACCACATGCAATGCCTGCGCCATCGCCGCGGTCTGGCGCTTCAGTTCGTCGATCGTCGAGGCGCTCAACGAATACGGCGGCAGCGAGCAAGCCGAGTCCCCGGAATGCACGCCGGCCTGCTCGATGTGTTCCATCACGCCGCCGATTCGTACTTCGTGCCCGTCGGCGACCGCATCGACGTCGACTTCAATTGCGTCATCGAGGAAGCGGTCGAGCAGCACTGGCGATTCGTTGCTGACTTTCACAGCCTCGCGCATGTAACGGTCAAGGTCCTTCCCGTCCTGCACGATCTCCATCGCCCGGCCGCCCAGCACGTAGCTGGGGCGCACGACCAGCGGGTAGCCGATCTCCTCGGCCAGACGCAGCGCATCGGCCTCGTTGCGCGCGGTTCGGTTCGGCGGCTGCCGCAACCCGAGCTTTATCAGCAGTTGCTGGAAGCGCTCGCGATCCTCGGCAATGTCGATCGAATCCGGCGAGGTGCCGATGATCGGAACGCCGTTGGCCTCCAGATCGCGTGCCAGTTTCAGCGGCGTCTGGCCGCCGTACTGCACGATGACGCCGAACGGCTTTTCGATGTCGACGATGGCCAGCACGTCCTCGAGTGTCAGCGGCTCGAAGTACAGGCGGTCGGAGGTGTCATAGTCGGTCGAGACGGTCTCCGGATTGCAGTTGACCATGATCGTCTCGAAGCCGTCTTCGCGCAGCGCCAGCGCTGCATGGACGCAACAGTAGTCAAACTCGATGCCCTGGCCGATGCGATTCGGCCCGCCGCCGAGCACCATGATCTTGCGCCGATCGGTTGGCGCCGCCTCGCACTGTTCCTCGTAGGTCGAATACAGGTACGCCGTGGCGGTGGCGAACTCCGCCGCGCAGGTGTCGACGCGCTTGTACACGGGGCGGACCCCGAGATCCAGCCGCGCTCTGCGTACGTCGGCCGCCTTAGCGCCAAGCAGCTTCGCCAGCCGCCGGTCGGAGAAGCCCTTGCGCTTGAGCAGCCGCAACTCGTCGGCGGTTAGCGAGCCAAGCGCGCGGCCGTCAAGCCGCTGCTCCAGAAGAATGAGTTCCTCGATCTGCGCCAGGAACCAAGGATCGACGCCGGTTTCATCAAAGACCTCCGGTACCGTCATGCCGACCCGGAAGGCGTCGGCAAGAAACCAGATGCGCTCGGGCCCGGGGTCGCCGAGCTCCTCTGTGATCTCCTCGCGGTCGGTCGAGCGCTCGTCGAAGCCGTCGGCCCCGACCTCCAGCCCGCGCAGCGCCTTGTGCAGGGACTCCTGGAACGTGCGGCCGATGGCCATCACCTCACCCACCGACTTCATCTGCGTGGTCAGATGCGCGTCGGCCTGCGGGAACTTCTCGAAGGCAAAACGCGGGATCTTGGTCACCACATAATCGATCGTCGGCTCGAACGAGGCCGGTGTGGCGCCGCCGGTGATCTCATTGCACAGCTCGTCGAGCGTATAGCCCACCGCCAGCTTGGCGGCGACCTTGGCGATCGGGAAACCGGTGGCTTTCGAGGCCAGCGCCGAGGAGCGTGACACCCGCGGGTTCATCTCGATCACTACCATGCGGCCGTCGCGTGGATCGATCGCGAACTGTACGTTGCTGCCGCCGGTATCGACACCGATCTCGCGCAGGATCGCGATCGAGGCGTTGCGCAGCAGCTGATACTCCTTGTCGGTCAGCGTCTGCGCCGGCGCCACGGTGATCGAATCGCCGGTATGGATGCCCATCGGATCGAGGTTCTCGATCGAGCAGACGATGATGCAGTTATCCGCCCGGTCGCGAACGACCTCCATCTCGAACTCTTTCCAGCCGAGCAAAGACTCCTCGATCAGCAGTTCCTTGGTCGGCGACAGATCGAGTCCGCGTTGGCAGATGGTGACGAACTCCTCCATGTTCCACGCCACCCCGCCGCCGCTGCCGCCAAGCGTAAAACTGGGCCGGATGACGATCGGGAAACCGAGCGTGCCCTGCACCTCCAGCGCCTCCGGCAGCGAGTGCGCGATGCCCGAGCGCGCCGAGCCCAGCCCGATGCGCGTCATCGCCTCCTTGAACTTCAGCCGGTCCTCGGCCTTGGCAATCGCCTCCGGCGAGGCGCCGATCAGCTGCACGCCGTATCTCTCGAGCACGCCATTGATGTGCAGGTCCATCGCGCAGTTCAGCGCGGTCTGCCCGCCCATCGTCGGCAGCACGGCGTCCGGCTTTTCCTTGGCGATGATCCGCTCGACCACCTGCCAGGTGATCGGCTCGATGTAGGTGACGTCGGCCGTGCCCGGGTCGGTCATGATCGTCGCCGGGTTCGAATTGACCAGAATGACCTTGTAGCCCTCCTGTTTCAGT
>JBFINI010000157.1:0-7221 GCA_041611275.1 Burkholderiaceae bacterium | reverse complement strand
TCGTCGAACGAATGCCCGCCGCGCGCATTGTCGAGGCGCGGCCCGATTACCTGTATGCGCAGTTCACCACACGCTGGCTGAAGTTCGTCGACGACGTCGAGTTCTGGGCATCGCCGGCCGAGCGCGTGATCCACGTTCGCTCGGCATCGCGCATCGGCCGCAGTGATCTCGGCGCCAACCGGGCACGCATCGAGCGCATTCGTACCGAGCTTGCGGCCACGGCGAGCTAGCCAAAGATCCCGGTGCTAGATTTCCGCCGCGGCGGCAACTGGCAGCAGGACACTGCGGCATGCGGCAAGCCTCGACCTGGTTCTCGGTACACCGGTGGCTCGGCATCGCGCTGGGCGTCTGGTTCGCGCTGGTCGGGCTGACCGGCAGCCTGCTCGTATTCGAAGACCCGATCGATGCCTGGCTGAATCCGCGCCTGCTCACCTCGCAATCGCGCGGGCCGCTGCTGGCGCCGGAAGCGATCTTCTCGCGCGCGCAGGCTCATGACCTCGGCATCGTCGAACGCATCCGCGTGCCCGCCGCCGCCGGCGGAGTCTATCGGCTGCAGATGCGTATCTCGCCGCGGCGCGGCGCCCGCGACGAACGCATCGAGGCCACCTTCGATCCGGTCAGCGGCGGGTTGCTCGGCACGCGCGGCACCGAAACGCTCGGCGTCTCACCGCCGTATCTGCTGAAGACGGTCTACGAGTTCCACCGCAACGTGCTGCTCGGCACCTTCGGCTCGAACATCGTCGGCATCGCCGGCTTCCTGCTGCTTGCCTCGGCCATCACCGGACTGGTGACCGCCATGCCGAAGAAGCGCGCCGACTGGTCGCGACTAGTGTGGATCAATCTGCGCGCCTCGGCCACGCGCATCGTCTTCGATGTGCACCGTTCGCTCGGCGCCATCTTCCTGGTGCTGTTGCTGCTGACGACGATCACCGGCGCCACCTTGGTCTATCTGAATTACGTGCGCGATCTGGTCAGCATCTTCTCCAAGGTAGCGACCTTTCCGACGATTCCGTGGCGGCAAGCCTCCACCGACGGGCTGGTGCCGTTTGCCACCGTCATCGAAACAGTGCGCGCCGCCTATCCCGGCCAGCAGATCACCGAAATCCACATTCCACAGAAGCTGACCGCCGGCTATCTCTTCTATCTGCGCCAGCCGGGCGACGAGTACCGGCTCGGCGACACCATTGCCTGGGTTCATCCGGCCAGCGGCGAGTTGCTGGTCGAGCGCAGCGATCGCACGCGTAACGGCGGCGAGACACTGATGCACTGGCTTTTCCCCCTGCACAGCGGCACCGCCTTTGGCATGCCCGGCATGATCGCCATGTGCCTGACCGGGCTGACGCCGCTGCTGCTGGTCGGCTCCGGGCTGTGGGTGTGGCTGCGCAAGCGGCGTGGCGAACGTATCGGCGAACGGCGCCGGCAGGCGCGACGGCGTCAGGCGCAGGCCTTGCACGAGCTGTCGCCGCCCTAAGGCGATCCGTTCTCCTTCCGCGCGTCATTCGCAGCGCCTCGCCTGCGCCGCCGATTTCTTACAACTGGTTAACGGTATCCGGCCGCTGCGCGCGGCGGTAATGGCGGCGCAGCCTGCTCGACAGATGAGCATGCAGACGCAACCAAGCCCAACCCCGAGGCGAGGCGATCTGCAGTTCGATCCCTCTGACCTGACCATGGAGATTCAAATGAACATCAAGCAACTGTTGACCGCCACCGTCGCTGCCCTTGCCCTGTCGCCGTTGGCGGCGTTTGCCGAAGGCGGCGCCTCGGCCGAATCGCAGGCCTGGCTCGCCTCGATCAAGAGCACGCAGAGCGTGGCCGAGGTGCGCGCAGGCCTCGCCGACCTGCCGCTGTATGTCGAGCAGCATCCGGTCGAAGTCGAGCAGCACTTCACGACGATGCTGACGCGCGAGCAGGTCAAGCAGGAACTCGCCACCTACGGCGTGATCCACGTCGGCGCCTGAGTCATTCCCCTGAAGCGCGCGCGGGTGCTCCGCAGCACCCGCGCGTGTTCTATTTGTTGCTGGCCGACGTCAGCCCCCTTGCAGTCCCTGCCCCTGTTGGCCAGATAATTGCCAGCCTCGCGCAAGCCCGGCTGCACGCGATCCGGCAATGCGTTCATTGTCATTCGCCCTGCTCGTCTCGTTGCTCACCGCCTCTGTCCCAGTGGTGGCGCAGGACGCGCCTTCGACGCCGGCGCGCGCCGAACGCTCGTGGCTGTGGCCGGCGCTGGCCTTCGCGCAGGTAGGCAGCGGCGACGGCGTCGATTCCGTGACCGCGGGGCTGCAATGGGCGTGGCCCCGCCAGCCGCTGCTCTTCGGCGGCGGCGCCTTGCGCGGCTACGTCGAGCTGGCCATCGGCCGCTGGGCCGCGCATGACGGCGCCACCGGCCGCGCGATCTCCACACAGATCGGCATCGCCCCGACGCTGCGCTACAGCTTCGCGCGCTGGCCGCAATGGTTCGTTGACGCCGCTATCGGCGTGAACGCGATCACGCCGATCTTTCGCCGCGGCGAGGACGAATTCAGCACCGTGTTCAACTTCGGCGAACACTTCGGCATCGGTTACCACCCGGCCGGAAGCGACTGGGAGTGGACGCTGCGCTACCAGCACTTCTCCAATGGCGGCGTCCGCAAGCCGAATCCGGGCCAGGATTTCATCCAGCTGCGCATCGGCCGCTTGCTCTGAGCCGCGCCCGGCCGGGCCGTCGCCTACCGGCGCGCAAGAAGATGATCAGCCGCGCGCGATCTGGCCAAAACGCCCGGACTCGAAATCGCGGAACGCCTGCATCAGTTCTTCCCTGGTGTTCATCACGAAAGGGCCGTAGCGGGCCACCGGCTCGTGCAACGGTTCGCCCGCGAGCAGCAGCGCCCGCGCACCGTCCTCGGCGCGCAAGGTCAGGCTCTCGCCGGCGGTGAGCATCGCCATGTCGCCGTCGGTGGCGCGCCGCTGCTGTTCGCCCACCGTCATGCCGCCGGCGAAAACGAAGATGAATGCATCGTGCTCGGGCGGCAGATCGAGCGTGACCGAGGTCGGCGTATCGAGCGCGACATCGGCGAAGGTGATCGGCGTGCGCGTCTGCGCCCGTGCCGACAGACCCAGCGTGCAGCCGGCGATCACTTTCACCCGCGCGCCGCCATCCTCACTCACCCAGGTCGGCATCTCGTCGGCGCGCACATGCTGATAGCGCGGGGCGGTGCGTTTGTCGCGCGCCGGCAGGTTGACCCATAGCTGGAAGCCATGCACGCGGCCCCCCTGCTCCCGGATCCAGCGCGCCGGCATTTCGGAGTGCACGACGCCGTCGCCGGCCGTCATCCACTGCACCTCGCCCGGGCCGATCCGCCCCTGCATGCCGACGCTGTCCTCGTGCTCGAACTCGCCTTCGAGCATGTAGGTGACGGTTTCGAAGCCGCGATGTGGATGATCGGGCGCGCCGACTGCCTCGAATGGGCCGTAGGTCACCGGCCCCATTTCGTCGAGCAGCAGGAACGGATCGACATAGTCCAGGCCCGCCACCGGAAACGGCCGGCGCACGACAAAACCGCCGCCTTCGGTCTGACGAACGCTGCGCACGACGCGGTGGATTTCACGCGAACTCATCGGCTGCCCTGAAGCAACAAAGGCCGACACGATAAGGCAAGGCACTGGCGCCGGCGATGACCGCGCTGCAATTTGCCGCAGCCGGCGAATTACATCCGCAACCTGCGGCAAGTGTCGTCGTAGCCGAGCTTCAGCCGCTGCTCGATCGCCTCGTGCGAAAAATCGGCTGGCCCGCCGAGCGCCTTTGCATCGGAAGCGCGCAGGATCGTCAGCCGGTCGACGCGGCGGTGCCGCTTCAGCTTGATGTAGGCCGGATGCCGGCGCACCGCGCTGGACTTCGGCAGCGCCCGGTCGACCTCGATCATCAGGTCGAGCTGCGCATTCATCCACTCGAACAGCTTCAGGTCGTGCTGAAACTTGCCGAAGAACACCAGCTCGAAGGCCCGCTGCAGCACATCGCTCATGTCGTCCGGCGGCCGCGGGCTGGGTGTGAACAGATCGACGACGATCAGTTCCCACACCGGTGCCCGCCTGACCTGGTTGTGCTGCTCGATCGCGTTGATGGCCGGCCGCAGCGGCGTGCTGGCGATCAGCCCGCCGTCCCAGTAGGCACCACGGCCAATCGAAGTCACCGGAAACACCGGCGGCAGACTGGCGCTGGCCACGATGTGCCGCGCCGTCAGCCCGTCGCGATGGTTCGAGAACTCCTCCAGCTTGCCGCTCTTGACCTCGACCGCGGTGACGATGACTTCGGTCTCCGCGCGGTTCAGGCGCCGGAAGTCGACCCACTCCTTCAGCGCGTCCTCGAGCGCCGCGGTCTCATACATGTGCGTGGCCAGCGTCGGCAGCGCGAAATAAAGCGGGTTCGGGCGATAGACGTTGCTGCCGCCGGGCAGCGGCACGCTGCGCGCGAACAGGTTGGGCACGAACGGATTGACCGGCATCGTGAAGCGACGCCACAGGTCGCGCAGGGCCGCGACCGGATCGCCGCGGCTGCCGACGACGATCGCCGCCATCAGCGCGCCGATCGAACAGCCGGTGACGATATCGAGCGGCCGCGCCGGCGGCTCCAGCAGCGCGCGCAGGACCCCTGCTTCGTAGGCGCCGAGCGCCGCCCCGCCCTGCAGCACCAGCGCGGTGCGTACGCTGCCTGAAATCTTGGGGGCCGGCGGCCGCGACGTTCGAGGCGACCGCTTCGCCGCTTTTTTTGTCGCCTTGCGTTTTGTGGTCATCGCCGGCCGCGCGCTGCTTCTACAGTGCAAGACGCTAGGCCGCCCACGGCGTCGGTCGCTTGATGGCCATCAAGCCCGCCGATCGAGCAAACCGTCGAACGTTGCTGGCGGCCTCAGTCCTGGCGCCGCCGGCGCAGATGCGGCCGCCACACCGCCAGCGCCATGGCCGCAGCCGACAGCGCCAGCGCGGCCAGCCCACCGAGCCATTCGGCGCGCAACGCACTCGCCAGAGGCTCGGGCATCGGCGAGCCTTCAACGGCAACCGCGGCAAGCGCCGCCGCCGCGCTGACCGCGGGTTGAATGACCAACACCACGAGCCCCGCGACCACGACGCCGAGCAACGCCTTGGCCCAGACCCAGCGCGCATCGATCAGCAATGGCTGCGCAACCACCAGCAGCGCGCCGGTCACCCCAAGCACGATCAGCGACGGCAGCGCGATCTCGCCGGCAATCAGTGCAATCGCCGCGCGCTGCGCCGCGTAGGTCGATGGCGACGCCGTGTCGGCATTGACCGCCAGCAGCAGCGACACGGCCAGCGTGCCGGCGAAGCCGATCGCCGCCGCGATATGCAGCCACTTCAACAGCGGTTTCATCGCGACACGTTCGCCACGCGGGCGCGCGGGCGCGCCGTCGGCGCTGCGCGCTGTGCCGGCGCGGCGGACAGATCGTCGAGGATCGGGCACTCGGGCCGCTTATCGCCGTGGCAAGACTCGACCAGGTGGCGCAGCGTGCGCGGCATTGCCTGCATTTGCGCCAGCTTGCGCTCCAGCGTCGCCAGGTGGCGCGAAGCGATCCGCTGCACGTCCGCCGCGTTGCGGCGGCCGCGCCACAGGCCGACCAGCGTGGCAATCTCCTTGATCGGGAAGCCCAGCTCGCGTGAGCGCTGCACGAAGCGCAGCGTGTGCACATCGGTGTCGCGATAGATACGGTAGCCGGCGCTTGTCCGTGCCGCCTTGGGAATGACGCCGATGGCCTCGTAATGTCGAACCATCTTGGCCGACACACCGGAAGCCTGTGCCGCCTCGGCGATATTGAAGAAACCGTCGCGTCGCGCCGCGCCAAGTTCGACGTACCGCTGTGTCATCGCCGCCTCCGCCGCGCCACGGCCACGGGCCGGCGCCCGACGATGGTGGCACACCGTTCGCGCCGGCAACAAGGCCTTGACCTTGCCATCGTGGGAAGGTTGACACTGCCGTCATCGCCGATCAAGGAGACCGCCATGACCACCGATCCGATGCCCGAGCTCGAAGACGAAATCCGCCTCGCCGCGCGCCACCTGCTGCTGTCGATCACGCCGATCGCACTGCTCGCGCTCGTGGCCACTTTCGTATGAACCACCTTCCGGAAGTCCGAACCATGCAATCCTTTTCGAGCCCCTCGCCGATGCCTGAAGCCGCAGCGGCCGCCGATCACGGCGCGCATGCGTCACGCTCGCATGCTGCGCATCTTCACGCGCACGGGCCAGGCCCGTCGCTGAACCGCACCGCCTTCAGTGCCACGCTGCACTGCCTGACCGGTTGTGCGATCGGGGAGATCGCCGGCATGGTGATCGGCACCGCGCTCGGTTTCAGCAACTTCGAGACGATCACCCTGGCCGTGGCGCTGGCCTTCGTCTCCGGCTATGCGCTGACCATGCTGCCGCTGCTGCGCGCCAAGATGCCGCTGCGCAATGCGCTGAAACTGGCGCTGCTCGCCGATACGGTGTCGATCACGATCATGGAAATCGTCGACAACCTGGTGATGCTCGCCATTCCGGGGGCGATGGATGCGCCGCTCGACAGCCTGCTCTTCTGGGGCAGCCTCGGCTTCGCGCTGGCTGTGGCCGGCGCAGTCGCCTATCCGGTGATCCGCGCGCTCATCGCCCGCGGCAAGGGCCACGCGGTCGTGCACGCGCACCACGCGCACTAGCTACGCGCGTTGTCCGACTTCGGCGGCAGCGTGGCGGCGAACGCCGCGCCCGCGCCGACCCAGCGCGCCAGCGCCTCATCGCCGGCCACGCCCTTGGCGGTGACGACAATCCAGCCCTTCATCGGCCGGCCGGTCATGTCGAACACGCGCGTGTCCTTCTCGCGCAGCGCCTTTGCGGCGTCGCCGGGATCGAGCCGCACCATCAGCTCATCGCCGAGGATGCCGCAGCACATGTTGCCGTTCAGCAGAAAGGCCAGGCCGCCGAACATCTTCTTCTCGGCGAGGTCGCGCTCGCCGCGCAGCGCCTTGCGTGCGCGCGCAGCCAGTGCTTCGTCATAGGCCATCGCCACCTCCGGTCGCTGCGCCACATTGGCGCGACCGCGAGGCTACGTGCGGCAGCCTGGACATGACAATCGCGGCTACCCGGGAAACGAAACGAAGCGCAGCCGCGCCCGGCGAGTGCGCTTCGCGGGCCCCGCGCTCAGGCGCCGTGATAGACGCTGTTCAGCACCGCCCTGAGGCCCTCGCGTGTCATCGCATTGCCCTT
>JBFINI010000156.1:0-7226 GCA_041611275.1 Burkholderiaceae bacterium | reverse complement strand
CGGCGTGACCCTGTTCGAACGCGGCAGCTCGGAGGTATCGCTGACGGTTTCGGGCGAGCGCATCGTGGTGCAGGCGCAGCGTGTGCTCGACGAAGCCGCGCGGGTGAAGGAACTGGCCAAGCAGGGCAAGGACCCGCTCACCGGCGCGCTGCGTGTCGGCGTCATCTACACGATCGGCCCGTACTTGCTGCCTGGACTGGTCCGGCAGCTGCTGAAGGACGCGCCGCAGATGCCGTTGCTGCTGAACGAGAACTTCACCGTCAAGCTGCTCGAACTGCTGAAGAACGGCGAGATCGACGTGGCGATCATGGCCCTGCCGCTGCCGGAATCCGGCATGATGATCCAGCCCGTCTACGACGAGCCCTTCATGGTCGCGATGCCGCGCGCGCACCCGTGGACCCGACGCAAGGTGATCGCCAGTGAGGACCTGAAGAAGGAAACGATGCTGCTGCTCGGCACCGGACATTGCTTCCGCGATCAGGTGCTCGAAGTGTGCCCGGAACTGTCGCGCTTTTCGACCGACGCCGAAGGCATCCAGAAGACGTTCGAGGGCTCGTCGCTGGAGACGATCCGCCACATGGTTGCTTCCGGCCTTGGCCTGACGGTCCTGCCGATGACGTCGATCCCCGAGAAGGTGCCGCGCGATTCCCTGATCGCCTATCTGCCGTTCAAGAAGCCGGCGCCCGAGCGGCGTGTGGTGCTGGCCTGGCGCAAGAGCTTCACGCGCGGCCCGGCGATCGAGGCGCTGCGGCAGGCGATCCTGAAGTGCCCGCTGCATGGGGCCAGCAAACTGGATTGGCCGGCCGAATCATTGTGAACGGCTATCGCGGCGTTGAGGACTTGCGATTGGTCCAGGCGTGAGCCGATCGATACACTATTAATGTTATGTGACGGGAGAAAATGCATGGCCAAGAAAAAATCCGTAGCGAAGGCAGCCGTCGCTGCGCCGCCGATCGATATCGGCATCGACGCCAAGGAACGCCAAAAGATCGCCGATTCGCTCTCGCGGCTGCTTGCCGACACCTACACGCTGTACCTGAAGACGCACAACTTCCACTGGAACGTCGAGGGGCCGATGTTCAACACGCTGCACCTGATGTTCATGGAGCAGTACACGGAGCTGTGGCAGGCACTCGACGAGATCGCCGAGCGCATTCGCGCCCTCGGTTATCCGGCGCCGGGCAGCTACAAGGCTTTCGCCAAGCTGACTTCGATCGACGACAGTGATGGCGTGCCGGAAGCAATGGCGATGGTGCGCGATCTGGTCAAAGGCCACGAGGCCGTCGCCCGCACCGCTCGCTCGGCATTCGGCCCGGTCGAGAAAGCGTCGGATGAATCCACCGCGGACCTGCTGACCCAGCGCTTGCAGGTGCATGAAAAGACGGCGTGGATGTTGCGCAGCCTACTGAAGTAGGCATGCGCAACATGCCGTCCACGCCGTCTTTCGGCGAAGGCTAACTTCGGCGAAGCCGAAGTCAAGCGGCGTGCGCAGCACGCTGCGGCCGGAGCCAAAAAAACAGCCTGGATGCTCGGCAGCCTACTGAAGCAGGCTGCGCCGGGCGCGCAAATCAGCCGACGTCGATGTGCCGGGTCGTCGCCGGGTCGAACCAGTGCACTGCGTCGGCGTCGAAGCCGAGCGAGATGGTCTCTCCTACGGCGGGCGTCCTGTCCGCGGCGGTGCGCAGCACCAGCGACTGCGAGTCGAGCGCGCAGTGGATCAGGTGATCGGCGCCCAACGCTTCGGCCATTTCGACGCTGGCCTGAAACTGCCCGCCGTTCAGGCGCAGTGCCTCGGGGCGCACGCCGAGCAGCAGCTCGCGGTTGGCCAGCGACGCGAACGGCACCGGCAGTCGGATCGCACCGACTGTCGTCTGCAGTTCCGAGCCGCCGGCGTTCAGGCGCCCAGCGATCAGGTTCATCGGCGGTGAACCGATGAAGCCGGCGACAAAGGTCGTTTCCGGCTGGTCGTAGATCTGTCGCGGCGTGCCGATCTGTTCAGCACGGCCGGCATTCATCACCAGGATGCGCTGGCCGAGCGTCATCGCCTCGACCTGATCGTGCGTGACGTACAGCGAGGTGACGCCGAGCCGCCGGTGCAGTTTCTGCAATTCGAGCCGCATCTGCACGCGCAGTTTGGCGTCGAGATTCGACAACGGCTCGTCGAACAGGAACACCTGCGGGTGCCTGACGATCGCCCGGCCCATCGCTACCCGCTGGCGCTGGCCGCCTGAGAGTTGACGCGGCTTGCGGTCGAGCAGCGCGTCGAGTTCGAGGATCTTTGCCGCCTCTCGCACGCGCTGGTCGATCTCGGCGCGCGACATGCCGCGGATCTTCAGTCCGTAGGCCATGTTGTCGTACACGCGCATGTGCGGATACAGCGCGTAGTTCTGGAACACCATCGCGATGTCGCGATCCTTCGGCTCCAGGTCGTTGACGACCCGGCCGGCGATCGAGATCTGGCCGCCGCTGATTTCCTCGAGCCCGGCGACCATCCGCAGCAGCGTGCTCTTTCCGCAGCCGCTGGGGCCGACGATGACCACGAATTCGCCCTTGTCGATGTCCATCGACACGCCATGAACGACGGCCAGCTTGCCGAAGCTCTTCTTGACGTCGCGCAATTCGAGGGTGGCCATCGCAGTTCTTCTCTCTACTTCTCGGTTTCGACCAGGCCTTTGACGAACCAGCGCTGCATCACCAGCACGACCAACGCCGGCGGCACCATCGCCAGGATGGCGGTGGCCATGATCACGTTCCACTCGTTGGCCGCGTCGCCGCCGGAGAACATCCGCTTGATGCCCATGACGATCGGGTACATGTTCTCCTCGGTCGTCACCAGCAGCGGCCACAGGTACTGGTTCCAGCCGTAAATGAACTGGATCACGAACAGCGCCGCCACGCTGGTCTTCGACAGCGGCACCAGCACGTCGCGGAAGAAACGCATCGGCCCGGCGCCGTCGATTCGCGCTGCCTCGACGAGCTCGTCGGGCACGGTCAGGAAGAACTGGCGGAAGAGGAAGGTGGCTGTGGCCGAAGCGATCAGCGGCACCGTGAGCCCGGCGTAGGTGTTGATCATTGCCAGGTCTGAGACCACCTGATACGTGGGAAAGATGCGAACCTCGACCGGCAGCATCAGCGTGATGAACACCAGCCAGAAGCACAGGTCGCGGCCGGGAAAGCGGAAGTAGACGAACGCGAACGCCGACAGCAGCGAGATGGCGATCTTGCCGATCGAGATCACCATCGCCGTGACGAAGCTGATCCACAGCATCCGCCCGACCGGCGGCACCCTCGCCCCGTAGCTGGTCTCGCCGCCGAAAAGAGCGATCGTGTACGTATCGAGCATATGGCCGCCGGGCGTCAGCTGCATCGGCACGTTCTGCACGATCTGCTCGGAGGTCTGCGTTGAGGCGATGAAAGTCACGAAGACCGGAAAGGCGATGATCATCACGCCGAGGATGAGCACCAGGTGCGACAGCACAGTCAGGGCGGGGCGGCGTTCGACCATCTCAGTATTGAACCCGCCGCTCAACGAACTTGAACTGCACCACGGTCAGTGAGATGACGATCGCCATCAGCACGACCGACTGCGCCGCCGAGCCGCCGAGGTCAAGCGCCTTGAAGCCGTCGTAGTACAGCTTGTAGACGAGGATCGCCGTTTCCTTGCCGGGTCCGCCGTGGGTGGCGGCGTCGACGATCGCGAAAGTGTCGAAGAACGCGAAGACGATGTTGATCACCAGCAGGAAGAACGTGGTCGGCGACAGCATCGGGAAGACGATGGTCCAGAAGCGCCGCCACGGCGTAGCGCCGTCGATGGCGGCCGCCTCGATCAGCGATTTCGGGATCGATTGCAGCCCGGCGAGGAAGAACAGGAAGTTGTAGGAGATCTGCTTCCACACCGCGGCCATGACGATCAGCGCCATGGCATGGTTGCCATTGAGCAGATGGTTCCACTCGAAGCCGACGCTGTTCAGCGCGTAGCTGACGATGCCCACCGACGGCGCGAACATGAACAGCCACAGCACGCCGGCGACCGCCGGCGCCACCGCGTACGGCCAGATCAGCAGCGTCTTGTAGACCATCGCGCCCTTGACGACGCGGTCGGCCATCACCGCCAGCAGCAGCGCGATCGACAGGCCGAAGAAGGCGACCAGCACCGAGAAAACGGCGGTTGTACGGAACGAGGCGATGTAGGTCTCGTCGTTCCACAGCCGGCGGAAATTCTCCATGCCGACGAACTCGACCGACGTGCCGAAGGCGTCCTGCTGCAGGACACTCTGGTACAGCGCCTGGCCGGCGGGCCAGAAGAAGAACACCAGGATGACGACCATCTGCGGCGCAATCAGCGCCCAGGGCAGCCACCAGTTGCGAAAGCGGACGCGCTTTTCGACGGCCAAGGCAGGGCCTTTATGCGGTCAACGGCGGGCGGGGGCACAGCAGCCGCTGTGCTGGACCCGCCGCAATGGCGACACGGCGCTAGACAGCCGCGCGTTGATCAGCGCTTGTTCGCCTTTTCAAAGCGCTCCAGTTGCTCGTTGCCGCGCCGGACGATGGCGTCGAGGCCTTCCTGGGCGCTCTTCTTGCCGGCCCAGACGTTCTCCATCTCCTCGTCGATGATCGTGCGGATCTGCGGGTAGTTGCCCAGCCGCAGCCCGCGCGACTTGTCGGTCGTCTTGCGGATCATCTGCGTGACCGAGACGTCGGTGCCGGGATTCTGCTTGTAGAAGCCGCTCTTCTCGGTCAGTTCGAACGAGGCAATCGTCACCGGCAGGTAGCCGGTGCGCTGGTGGCTGGCGGCGGCGACATCCGGTTTGGACAGGTGGGCGAAGAACTGCGCCACGCCCTTGTACTCGGCCGGCTTCTTGCCCGACATCACCCACAGGCTGGCGCCGCCGATCACGGTGTTCTGCGGCGCGCCGGGCACGTCGGGGTAGTAGGGCAGGGTCGAGATGCCGGAGGCGAACTTGGCGTTGCGCTTGACGTTGCCGTACAGCGCCGAGCTGCCGGTGACCATGGCGCATTCGCCGGAGACGAAGGTCGAGTCGGCGGCATTGCCGCGGCCTTTGTAGATGAACAGGCCCTGCTTCGACATGTTGGCCAGGTTCTCGATGTGGCGAACGTGCAGCGGCGAATTGACCACCAGTCGCGCGTCGAGACCGTCGAAACCATTGTTTTTCGTCGCTAACAGCGTGTTGTGCCAGAGCGAGAAGTTCTCGAACTGCGTCCAGCCAACCCAACTCGTCGTGAACGGACATTTGTGGCCATTCGCCTTTAGCTTGCCTGCCGCAAGTGCTACTTCGGGCCATGTCTTCGGTGGCTTATCCGGGTCGATGCCGGCCGCTTTGAACGCGTCCTTATTAAAGTGCAGGACTGCGGTCGAACTGTTGAACGGGAAGCTCAGCATCTGGCCGCTGGGCGCCGTGTAGTAGCCGGCCACCGCCGGCACATAGGCTTTCGGATCGAACTTCACGCCGGCGTCGGCCATGATCTTGCCGACCGGAACGATGGCACCCTTGCTGGCCATCATCGTCGCCGTGCCGACCTCGAACACCTGCAGGATGTGCGGCGCGCTGCCGGCGCGGAAAGCGGCGATGGCCGCGGTCATCGACTCGTCGTAACTGCCCTTGTAGGTCGGCACGACCTTGTATTCCTTCTGGCTGGAATTGAAATCCTTGGCCAGGTCGTTGACCCACTCGCCGAGCGCGCCGCCCATCGCGTGCCACCACTGGATTTCCGTTTGCGCGTAGGCGGCCGGGCTGAGGCTGGCGCAAAGTGCGGCGGCAACCGCCGCGGGCAGTACTTTTCGTAGCATCGGGTTCTCCTCGAATGGGGCCGGGCCTGTTCTGCGCGACCGTGCCAAGGGCGCTACGATACTTTGGCCCGGCCGGCTCCGCCAGCCAGTTTGCCCCGCTGCGGTCGCGGTTTCCTGCCTAATGTCAATGCACGCCCGTTTGTCTCTGTACGCTCGGTTGATCCGCTTCGACAAGCCGGTCGGCACCTTGCTGCTGTTGTGGCCGACGCTGACCGCGCTGTGGATCGCCTCCGAGGGCAATCCGAGCGTGCTGCATCTGGCGATCTTCTGCTTCGGCACGCTGTTCATGCGCTCGGCCGGCTGTGCGGTCAACGATGTCTTCGATCGCGACTTCGACGGCCACGTCGAGCGCACCGCGGATCGGGTCGTCGCTACCGGGCAGGTGTCGCCAGCGGAAGCCTGGGCGGTCGGTCTAGTGCTGATCGGCGCGGCGGCGCTGCTGTTGATCCCGCTGAACAGCCTCACTTTCGGGCTGGCAGTGTTTGGAGCAATCGTTGCGCTGAGTTACCCGTTGTTCAAGCGGTTCTTCCCGCTGCCGCAGGCCTGGCTGGCGATCGCCTTTTCCTTCGGCATCCCGATGGCTTTTGCGGCCGTGCGCGGTGAGGTGCCGCCGATAGGCTGGTGGCTGTTCGCCGCCAACCTGTTCTGGGTGCTTGCCTACGACACCGAGTACGCGATGGTCGACCGCGACGACGACCTGCGCATCGGCCTGCGCTCCTCAGCGATCCTGTTCGGGCGCGCCGACGTGGCGGCGGTGATGGGCTGCTATGGTGCCTTTCTGTCGCTGCTGGTTGCCATCGGCGCGGTCATGCGCTTTGGCTGGCCGTTCTACGTTGGCTGGGCGGCCGCGGTGGTGATCGTCGGCTATCACTTCAGGCTGATTCGCAGCCGACGGCGCGATGAGTGCTTTCGCGCCTTCCGCCACAACCAGTGGCTCGGGCTGGCCGTCTTTGCCGGCGTCGCCGGTCACTACGCGCTGATCTGAACCGGCGCGGCCGCTCGCCTACTGGCGGTCGAATTCCTCGGCGAGTTCGCCGGCCCGCCGGTTCGCGGCGTGCACGGCTTCGATGACCCGGGCGCCCACCGCGTTCGCGTCGAGCCAGGCCAGCGCGGCGGCGGTGGTCCCGCCCTTGGAAGTGACCCGCTCGCGCAGGGTGGCGAGCGGTTCGGAAGCCTCATCGGCCAGGTGGGCGGCACCGACGAAGGTCTGCACGGCCAGTGCGCGCGAGTCCTCGGGGCTCAAGCCGAGTTCGGCGCCGGCGCGGGCAAGCGCCTCGATGAAGTAGAAGACATATGCCGGGCCGCTGCCTGATACGGCAGTGACCGCATCGAGTTGCGTTTCCGATTCGAACCACACGATGCGGCCGGCGGCGCGCAGGATCATCGAGGCCATTTCGCGCTGGGCATCGCTGACCGT
>JBFINI010000155.1:0-7259 GCA_041611275.1 Burkholderiaceae bacterium | reverse complement strand
CCGAGCATCGGCAACGGCCGCTCGCGCAGCAGCCACAGCCAGCCCGCCATCAGCAGTGCGACAACGGTGGACTGGAGCAGATGGCCCGGCCCCCAGAACAGCAGTTCGGCGACCTGCTGCGTCGGCAGCGCCGCATCGAGCCGACCGAAATCCCAGGCCAGCCCGGCGAAAGCCAGCGCCGTCGGCAGCGCCGCGCTGGCGACCGCCCAGCGCACGGCGGGCGTCAGCGCCGCCGCGCGCAGCAACACGCGCAGGCGAACGACGGCAGGCAGCAACGCCGCGCTCACGGCCAAGATGAAGCACAGCAGCGCGGCCTGGTACGGCGCCGAATCGAGCAGCGGCACGTAGTTGCTCAGCACCGCAGCCGACGCTGGCGCGAAGGCCGCTGCGGCAAGCATTGCGGCTACGCTGGCCAGCGCCAGCCCGCTGGCCGGCAACGACCATCGTGCGTCTGGCGAGGTCAGCCACAGCCACAGCGCACTGGCCAGCGCCAGCGGCCAGACCAGCGTGGCCAGGTTCACGTGCAGCACCAGCGCCGGCGCAAAGGCGGGTGCCAGCGCGGCTGCAGACAGACCGAGGCTACGCGTGGCCGCCAGCAGCGCGGCGCAGATGGCGGCCAGCGCCAGCGCACAGACCGCCAGCCACATCCAAGCGCGCGCGACGGCGGACGGTGCCGGCCCTTGTGCAGTCACATTCATTGTTTCAACCCTAGATCGCACCCTTGTGCGGCACCATCGATACGAAAGGAATCCCGAAGAAGGTCAGGAACGCCAGCGCGAATACGGTGATGTTCATCGCCGCGCTGGCGCGCGGCGACGTCTGGCCGGCGACACGCACGTGGATCGCCGCGGCCAGCGCCAGCCAGGTCAGCAGCGCCCAGGTTTCGAGCGGGTCCCAGTCCCAGTAGCGTCCCCAGGCGTCCTGCGCCCAGATGCTGCCGGCGATCAGCATCAGCGTGTCGAACACCAGCGCCAGCGCCATGAAGCGCAGCGCAAGGTCGTCGAGCCGCGCGTCGCTGGGTAACTGGCGCAGGCCGGCCAGCGGCAGGCGCAGCGCGCGCGCCAGCACGACTGACGACAGACCCACCGCGATCAGCACGCTTGCGAGAAAGATCTTGCCCAGCCCGATGTGCACATACAGCCAGATGGTCCGGTAGGTCGGCGGGAAATGGCCCTCGACCGGGTTGGTCACCAGCAGCCAGCCCATCATCAGGAACACCACTGGCATCACGAACGCGGCGATCGGGCGGATCGCCGCGATACGCCAGTAGGCGATCGCGAACAGCAGCGTCAGGCTCCAGATGTTCGACGACAGGATTTCGAACATCGTGATGAATGGTCCGTGGCCGACGCGGTCCCAGCGCAGCCCGAGCGACAGGGTGTGCAGGATCAGGCCGACGACCAGCAGTGCCAGCACGCTGCGTTGTGGCCTGCGGTTCAGCGCCAGGCCAAAGATCGCCAGCGTTCCCGCCGCCACGTAGGCGAGCAGCGCGGCCCACAGCGACAGGCTTTCGGCATCGAGGTTCATGCGGGTCTCCAGGGGCGCGCGGCGAACTTGCGCCAGAAGTGCGCCGACAGCGCGGCCACCGCGATCAGGCCGGCCGCCAGCAGCCACGGCAGCGTCGGGTCGTAGTGGACCGAGTAGCCCATCCACATGCCGAGCCCGTCGTAGGCCAGTTCGCCATCGGCAAGCCGCAGCGACTGGCCCGGCTGCAGCAGCAACTCGCCGTCCGCGTAAGCGACCTTCAGTGCGTGGCGCACCGGCGGCCGCAGCGTCGACGCGCGCTCGGCGTCGATTAGCCCGGCCGGCAGTTCGAGCGACAGCCGGATGCGCGTGGCCGTGTCGGGCAGTGTCCAGTCGACGTTCTGGTCGAACTCGAAGACCGGAAACGATGGAAAGTGCAGCGTGCCGCTGTGCGCGCCGCCGCGATCCGGCCGCCAGGTGACGCGCGCGGCGAAGCCCTTGTTCGATGTCGTGTAGAAGCGGTAGCCGTGCAGCACGAGCGGCGTCTGGTCGCCGATCACCGCGCGATGCGGGCGGCCGTCCTCATCGCGCCAGCGCACCGGATGGCGGGTCGGACCGCGCCGCAGGCCCGGTGCGTAGTCGATCTCGAAGCCATCGTGCGTGAAGGCGGCCGCGGCTAATCGCCACGGATGCAACGGCCCCGCCTCGCTCTTCAGCAGGTTGCCGGCGAACACCTCGCCCTGCGACAGTTCGAGCGTGCCGCGCAGGTAGATCAGACGGCCGGTGGCCACCAGCAGCAGCAGCGCAATCAGCGCCAGGTGAAACGCCAGCAGCCATGCCTGCCTTCGAAAGGTTGGATGCGTGGCCACGGCGGCCAGTAGATTGACGGCCATCGCGCCGAGCGGCAGCGCCAGCGTCCACGTCGCCGGCACGCCCTGGTCGAAGCTGAAGGCCACCGCGACGGCGAGCAGCACGATCAGCACCACCGTCAGCTTCAGCGAGGCGGCCAGATGCAGCAATGATGCCGCGCCAGGACGCGGCAACTGCAGCGAGCGGACGAAGGCGTTCATCGTGTGCTCATGGTGGATTGGTGCAGGCTTCCGAGCCTTCGCGCATCCATTCGCGCCCGGCCAGTCCGTTGCCGCCATTGGCGCCGCCGCGCGATCCGCAGTCGGTGTGCACCCATTGCCCGCTCGGCTTGAACTGGCGGACCTTAAGCATCGCGTTCATGTAGTACGGGCCCTGGTTGTAGGCCGTCGACGTGTTGCGCCGGACTTCGGTGCCCGCGGTCTGTCCTGCCTCGGGGCCGACATCGTTGAGGTTGACCAGGAACGCCTTGTTCTTCCAGCCATGCGGCACGGCCACGTGGCACCAGTTGCAGCGCGTGTTGTTCAGCTTGTCGCGTTCGCTGTGGATGTAGTGGCCGTCTTTGCCGGAACCCTGGTCGGATGCGATCCAGAAGCCGGTGCGCGCGCCACCGCCCGAGGTTGGCGCGTAGATGTTCGGGTCGTGGCACTTGAAGCACAGGCCGTTGGTTTCCTGACCACTGCCGGTGCTGGTGTTCCAAAGCCCTTTCAGGATGAAGTTGTTGGTCGAGCCATGCGGACCCCACGGGCTGCCGTTCTCGCCGCCATTGGGGATCACCGACGTGGCCGAGGCCACGTTCGAGCCATGACAGTCGCTGCAATACATCGTCTGTGTGCCGACCGCGTTGCGCCACGGCAGCCGCCAGTTATTGGCGATGCTGGCGCCGTCGCCGCGCATCGTCGCCGTGCGCCCGGTTTCGCGCAGCGCCGGGTGCCACGAGCGATGGTTGTTGGCGCTGTACAGCGACGCGGCGCCCGAGTCGCCGGTGCTGCCCGGCTGGCCCTGGTGCGTGAGCGGCGACTGGAATTCGCGCGCCTGGTTCGTGTACTGGGACATCCCGTTGGTCCCGGCCGGCGTTCCCGGCGAGCCCAGACTGGGTCGGTCGCCGTTCGGGTAAACGTTGTTGTCGCTGTAGCCGTAGTCCGAATGGCATTTCAGGCAGATCTGGTACTCGCGTGTGACGTAGGGCGCGGTCAACGCATTGGTATTCGTATCTGCGCCGGGGTCGCCGCGCTTGACCTGGTAGCTGGTCGGCAGCGCAAAGAACGAGGCCGACCCGTAGATCGGCTCGACGCCAAACGTGCCGCGCAGCACGCCGGAAGCGATGTTGGTGTGCGTATAGCCGGCCGCATCGTCATGGCGATGGGTGCCGGCCGGATCAGGACTGCCGGCAAGACTGCCGACCGGGTTGCCGCGGAAATCGCGGAACTTCACCACCCGATGCGGGTTGTGGCAGTCGGTGCACTCGGCGTGGCGGTTGCCGAGGTTGTTGACACCCAGCCGCGCGCGCAACTCGATGCCGTCGGCACCGCAGCGATTGGTCGGGCTGGTGCAATCGACGAAGCCGACATCGTTGAAGGCGCCGCCGATGTCGTGCGGCTCGGCCGCGCCACCCTGGTCGATGTTGCTGATCGGCATTCGCCGCGGCAGCTGGAAATCGCTGCGGATGTCCGGCACGGTGGTACTCGGCGTAATCACGCTGCCTGCAGCGTCGCGATGGCACTGGTAGCAGACCTCCTCGGTGGCCGCCGCGCCGCCAGCCTTCGGCACCGTGGTGCTGTCCGTGCCTTCGCGCAGCAGCCGCTTGGCGCCCTGCACCGTATGCGTGTCGTGGCAGTTCAGGCACGCCGCCTTCCACACCGGCAGGTTGCTCTGTCCGGCGACGCTGGTGTTCGGGAACTGGCGGCGCTGCGCGGCGTCGAGCTTGTAGGTCTGCGTGGCCACCAGCGGATTGGCGTGCGCCGAGAACGCCCAGGCGCCGACGGCCATGTTCTTGTCGTGGCACGACAGGCAGATCTGGTCGGTCGCCGCGTTGTGGTTGACGCCGGGATTGCCTTCCTGAAAGCGATTCGTACGCAGGAACTTCTGGCTGCCGACGGCGCTGTTGGTCTCGCGCAGATGCGGGTCGTGGCAGGTCGCGCATTGCACCTGTCCCACGCCGCCGCTGCCGGTCGGCTCCAGCGGCATCTGCGGCTTGTA
Source organism: Burkholderiaceae bacterium (assembly GCA_041611275.1). GTDB lineage: Bacteria > Pseudomonadota > Gammaproteobacteria > Burkholderiales > Burkholderiaceae_F > JADJWR01. The sequence continues at coordinate 2,729 of JBFINI010000155.1, read as the reverse complement.
CCCGGGGCCGCGCACGCCGATGACGGTGCCGATGGCGGGCGGCCATTTCTGGTTGCCATCGACCGGCCGCAGTTCGCCGTCGCGCGCGGCCAGCGGCGCGGTGAAGTTCAGCGAAATCGGATGGTCGTTGGTCAGATCGACACCGAGGCTGCGCGTGAACCCGGTCGTCGTGCCCTCGCCCGGCGGCATCACGCCGCCGGCGCCGGTGCCGGTCATGCCGATCGCCACCGTACCCGGTTCGGTCGCCGAGCCCTGGTTGTTCAGCACGTTGACGTTGCCGATGGCCAGCGTGCCGTCGTGGCACGACAGGCACAGCTTCGAGCTGCCACCCGGCTGATCGAGCGCGCTTTGAATCGCCACCGCATCGAGCGAGGTCGAGTTGTACAGTGTGTAAGTGGCGCCCGACAGCTTGCGGTTCCATAGCGGCGTGTTGACCGGCTGGCCCTGGCCGTCGCGGTTGGTCGCATGGTGCGGCGTGTGGCAGAACACGCAGACCTGAGTCTCGGTGCTGGCGCGAACGGTGTTCTCCGCCGGCGCATTGGCCGACAGGTTGTGTCGCGTGTTGCGCACGTCGGAGACGCGCTCAGCCGCCGCCGGCACCAGGTTCAGCAGCAGCGCCAGCGCCAGCCAGCGCCAGCGGGTATTGGCGTCACAGTTCGCCATCGGCCCCTCCGCCGAGGAACTGGAACACGACCACGCGGCCGTTGAACATGTCGGCGATGAACACGCGGTTCAGCCGATCGGTCCACACGCCGGCCGGCAGGTAGAACTTGCCCGTTGCCGTGCCGACACCGCCAAAGCCCATCAGGAAGCGACCCTTGCGGTCATAGACCAGCAGATGGTCGTGGTACGACTCGATCACGTAGACGTTGCGTTCGCTGTCGACCGCCACGCCCTTCGGCCGCACCAGGTTGCCGATGTACAGGCCGCGTTCACCGATCGCGCGCTGCGGCGCGCCGCTGGCCGCGTCGAGCACCTGGACGCGACTGTTCATCGTGTCGGTGACGTACAAGTCGCCGTCGGCATACGCCAGGTGCGTTGGAAAGTTGAACTCGCCCGGCGCTTCGCCGCGGCGGCCGAGCACCTTGAGCAGCGTGCCGTCGGCGCCGAAGACCTTGATGTCGTGCGCGTAGGTGTCGGCGACGAACAGGCGACCGCTGGTCGCGTCGCGTGCCAGTCCGGTCGGCCGCTGCAACTGGCCGCGACCGAGTGCCGGCAAGGGCTGGCCCTTCGCGTCGAGCCGCGCCACCAGTCCCAGTTCCGCATCAGCAACGAACAGCGTGCCGTCGGCAGCGCGGGCGATGCCTGCCGGCGCGGCAAACGGTTGCTGTCCTTCGGCGAGCGACCAGACCTGCAGTTCACCGGCGAGCGGATCGAAGACGAACACGCCGGCGCGGCTGACATCGGTCACATACACGCGGCCGTCGTCGTCGACCACACCCGTCAGCGGCCGCTGCAGCACCATCGGTGTGTGTGCATTGTCGGTCAGGCCGACGATCCACTGCAACGCGCGGCGCAGGCGGCCGGGCGTTTCATCGCTGACGAAATTGCGCTCCCCGGTCAGCGTGCCCGCGTAGAGGTAGCGCGGCACCTCCGGCGGCTGCGGCCACAACATCCGCTTGCCTTCCGGCGCTTCGTCGACGCCGAAATGCAGCCGGCGCTTCTCCGGCGCCGCGCAGGCGGCGAGCAACACGACGAGCAGCCACGTCAGCCAGCGGCTCATTGCGGCCTCGTCCTCTGCGCGACGATGCGCAGCGCCAGCACGCGCGCGTCGGGTCCAGCGGCGATGTACAGCGTGCCGGAATCGATCGTCAGGTCGGTGATTTCGCCAACACCGAGCGAACGGTAGGCAAACGCCTGCAGCGGCTTGCCGTCGGCGAACACGCGCAACTGCCGGGCACCAGCATCGGCGACGAACAGCCGCCCTCGACCATCGGCGGCGAGCGCGGCCGGCTGCACCAGATCGGCATTGCCGAAGCGGCCGAGCACGCGGCCACTCGGATGCAGCAGGACGATGCAGCGGCAGGCTGGATCGGCAAGGTAGATGCCGCGCGCATCGACGGCCAGCGCGGCCAGTGACGCCAGTCCGGTGCCAGTGTCGTCGCGCGGCACGACCACCCGCCAGGCGCGACCCGCCGGGTTGAACTCGAAAATCTGCCGGTACAGCGCATCGGCGACGAGGACGCGGCCGTGCGCATCGTCATCGACGACATCGACCGGCTGGCCCAGGTCGGGCGTCGGTGCCTGCAGCGACGGCAGGCGCCGGCCGTCGGCGGCGAACCAGTGCACGACACGCGCGCTGTCGATCAACAGCAGCGACCGATCCGGCCGCACGGCCAGTTGCACCGGGCCGGCAAGTGCGACGTTGGCTACCGGCAGCGCGGTGGCCGTCTGCGTGAACGGATCGATGCGTAGCAGCGCATTGCGGCCAGCATCGACGATGAAGACATCGCCGTCGCGCACGCCGATCGCCGCCGGACGCATGAATGTGAGGTAACCGCCGGCGGCCGAAGGCAGCGGCGCGCCAAGGCCCGCAGTCGCCGATGCCAGCCGCATCCCGGTCAGCGACCACGCCGGCAGCAGGTCGACCGGGCCGCCCGCGGCCAGCGGCGCGGCGCCGCGCTGCGCTTCCTCGATCATCGCCGCACAGCCGGCGAGCATCAGGCAGCCGGCAACGATCCACGAGACGCGAGCAGTGTGGCGGATCACCATCGGCCGGGCCCCGAAGT
>JBFINI010000154.1:0-7327 GCA_041611275.1 Burkholderiaceae bacterium | reverse complement strand
ATCGAGGCCGAGCCGCGGCTGCTGGCGAAGATCAAGGCGCAGGTCAGCGACCAAACGCTGGCTCTGGGCTTCACCGAGCCACAGATCTCGACCTCGGCGCCGATCCGCTTCCACCTTACTGTCAAGACCCTGCGCGAGATCGAATCAGTATCCAGCGGCATGTTCTCGATCGAGCGGCTGGTAACGCCGAATCTGAGACTGAAACTTGGCGGCAGCAGTGAGATGGTGATCGGCTCGCTAACTGCCGCGCGGCTCGACGTTCAGATCCCCGGCAGCTCGAATGTCGTTATCCGGGGCGGTGTCGTTGAAGAGCAGGTCGTGGACATTACCGGTTCTGCCGACTACCGCGCCGACGGCCTCGAGAGCCGCACTTCGAGCGTATCGCTCAGCGGCAGCGGCGATGTCACGGTCCACGCCACTAAGCGGCTGCTTGCCCGGCTCAGCGGTGCCGGAGAAATCCTGTATATCGGCAATCCCGAGGTCGATCAGGTCGTCGATGGCGCCGGCCAGGTCCGGGCGCTGGTTCGCCGCTGAGTTCGTTCGGCTGAGTCGGCGCCGCGCCGACGGCCCTTTCCCGCCAGCAGACTACTTGCATCCCTTGGCGAAGCGGCATGAACCGGCAAGTACCTGGGGCGGATTCAAAGCGAATTGCCGAGCAAGGGCAAGGGCCCGCGAGGCAGACGCGGCCAGACTGTCATCGCCGGCGCCGAAGCGGGCGGGAAGGAATGTGGGTTTTGGGGCAGGCCGCTGTTCAAGCCCGGCCCGGTGGCGCGACGGGTCGAAGCCAATCGGCGCCGCCAGCACGCGAGTGCGGTCAGCCCGCGTCAGTGATCTAGCGCGCCATACAGGATGCGCAGGTTCGGCCCGACGGGCAGCGGCTGGTCGGTGGCGATCGCCGCGCAAAATGCCCAGCAGTGTTGCTCCTTAAGCGCATGTACCAGCGACCGCAGCGAAATGAACTTCATGGCCGACTCCGTCCAGCTTCCCATCCGGCTTGCCAATCGAACCTGCGTGCAGCGATCCGCCGCGCTTCAGCGATCTAGCCAGACGGCGTCGAAGCCGCCCTTGACGCCGGTGCGGCTGCGGGCGAGTTCGGCACACAGCCAGGCGGTGCGCAGGTCGTCGCAGCTGTAATCGTCGTTTGTGTCGTCGGTTTCCATCTGTTCGATCGCCAGTTCGATACGCGTGGTGGGCATGGTCGCCTCCTCGGTGAGTCGGTCGCCCGGTATGGGCGCATTCGAGGCTGAGTTACGCTTACGGCGGCAACGGTTCAAAGAAAATTGGCGGCGACGCGGGCGCGTCTGTCTGCGTCCTGCAGTCGCCGGGCATTCGCGCTCCCCGGACAATGGAACCCGCTGGCCCGCCTCCGCCGAAGTCGCCGCAGCGACGCCTGACCGGCTTCGGGCAACTGTTCGACGCGCTGCGAAGCCTGCGCCTGATCCACTTCGACCTTCCCGGGTTCGATCGCCTGGACGGCTTTCCCACCGATGACGGACAGACGATCCCGGTGGTTGCCGCCGGCGCCGGCATCCCGCTAGTGCTCGTGCATGGCCTAGGGTGCACCCATCGGCACTGGCGACGCGTCGCCAGGCGGCTCGCGCGACGGCACCGGGTCATCGCCTGGGATGCGCGCGGACACGGCCAATGCGTGCTGACTTCGGCCGCCCACATTTCCCTCACCAGGCTGGCGCGGGACCTGCAGAACCTGCTCGACTACTTCGAAATCGAACGTGCCGTGCTGGTTGGACATTCGATGGGCGCGCTCACCGTGATGCACTACCTGCAGGACTACGGCTCGCGGCGGGTGCTGGCGATCGGCGTCGTCGATCAGTCGCCGCGCATCGTGACCGATGAGAACTGGTCGCTCGGCTTGTTCGGCGGTTGCAGCAAGTCGATGCTGCTGGGGCTTATTGCCAGTGCACGGAGGAGCCCGGTTGAAACCGTTTTGCGCGAGATCGAGGCGGCGAGCGGCAGCTGGACGCGCCGCCTGCTGGAGCCGGACGCCTTGCTTGGCCGCTGGCTAGGCAACTGGCTGCGCGGCCTGCATCTGGCACCCTTGCTGGAACTTGCCGAATCGCTCGCCGAAGCGGACTTCCGACCGGTGATGGCCCGACTGAACGTGCCGCTGTTGGTGGTGCTCGGCGCCCGCAGCCCTCACTACGGTGGCGTGCCGCTGGAAGCGTATTACCGGGCGACCGTGCCGCATGCCAGCATCAAGACCTACGCAAGATCCGGTCATTCGCCGCACTACGCGGAACCGGCACGTTTCGCCGGCGATCTGCAACAGTTCGTCAAAATCGTGACGACATTCGCGCCGGACCACGGTGACCACGCTGCGGTGAGCAGGATCGGCCTCGACTCGAGGCAGGGCTGAACAGGTAATCGTCCGGTCATCAGGCCGCGTCACGTGTTCCGCGCGCATCGAGCGGTGTTCAAGCGGCTGAGTGTCGAGCCCTTAGTGGTGCGCCGCCGTGCGGCTGCGGTTGCCGGGCGCTCGGACGCCGAAGGCTTCCGAGGCTACCCTTTCAAGAGTCGGGCAACGGGGACCGGCGAGTCCGCGGCTAGCCGCGACAGCCACCCTGCGTGTCAGGGCGGAAGCAGAACTCGGCGGTCAGGCTGGACGATTCCCATGGCACCTGGATACGCTGGGTTTCGTCGGCCACGCCGATGCGGACCCGCTTGAAGAGTTGTTCGATCGGCATCCCCGGAACGGCCAGATGCGTCAGCAGATGTTTGGTGTAGATGCTGTGCCTGCCGCTCGGCCCGTCGAGCGCGACACCGTTCGGAGCGGTCGAGAAGGCGACCAGGGTCCCGACCGGCGCATCGAGCCGCGCGAGACCCGACGGCGTGGCGCCGCGAAACTTCAGTCGCCGCCCGTCGGGACCGAGGAACACGCCGCCGGCAAATGGGTTCACGCGGCAGGCGTCGAGGATGACGACGTTGATGCCATGTTTAATCGCGGCGAGCCGATCGAGAAACTCTGTTACGTCGGCGCTCTTGGTGGAGATCTCGGACTCGCTCTGTACATCGGTGTCGATGGGCAGCAGGTAATTGCGCCCCTTCGCCTGCACGCCGTGGCCGGCATAGAAGACCACGCGAACCGCCGCATCGAGTGATCGCTGCGAAAATTCGCGCAGCGACTCGATCAGCTCGCGCAACGGAGTGTTCTCGCGCACGGTCACCGAGAAGCCGAGCTGCCTGAGGCTCGTGGCAACCGCATTCGCGTCGGCGACCGGGTTCTTCAAGGCGCCGACCTTGTAGGCGCCATTGCCGATGACCAGCGCGATCTTCCGTTCGCCGTTGCTTGCGGCACTGGCCTGTCCCAAGGATCTGCCGAACGGCAGCAAGGCGCCACCGCCGGCGGCGAGCAGGCGCAGAAGCCGCCGGCGCGACGGCAGCGCAGGATGTACGGGCGGAAAGGGTTGCATTGCTGCCTTCCTCATTCGCGTGGCGGCAGTCCGGGCACCAGCTCGACCGCTTGCACGGTCGCGCTGCCCCTCAGGCGAATGGCGAATTCCTTCTCCTTGCCTGCCGGCACGCGGATGTAGTAGTCGCCGAGCTGGCCGGGGCCGCCGGCGAGCTCGCCCTGGACCGAAACGAGTGCGAAGCGGATATCGGCTTCCTTTGCTTCGGGCGCGAAATTGACTTTCAGCAACGGTCCCTCGTCGACGCGCACGGCTTTCAACGCGCGGATCTGCATCTCGTCTTCGTCGGCCTGCTGCATCATGTTGAAGATCAGCCCGCTCTGCGCCGCGATCAGCGCGAACATGCCGAGCGCCATCGCCGGCCGCAGCGCAAAGTCGCCGAAGAAGGCGCTAATGCGTTCGGCCAGCGTCGGCCGGTCGCCGCGGATGAGCAGCATCGTCTTGGCCAGGCCGACGGTTGCCGGAACCTGCGGCACGCTTTCGTGGATCTTCGTGCTCAGCGAGCGATACCAGTCGAGCTCGGCACGCGCGGCTGGATGCTCCCTGAGATAACGCTCGACCCAGGCGCGGTCCTCGGCGTTCAAGGTGCCGTTGGCGTACCAGGGCAGGAGCTCGTTGAATTTCTCGTCCATCATCCTTCTCCACGCGGCTGCAGGCGGATCTCGCCGCCCTCCCGCTCGAGTAACAGGCGCAGGCAGTTCTTGATCTTCTGCCTTGCATGAAACAGCCGGGTCTTCACGGTGTTCTCCGGGCAGCGCTGCACCGCGGCCACTTCTGCCAGCGAGTAACCCTCGTAGAAAACGAGATGCAGGCACTCGCGGTGTTCGTCGGACAGCCTGTCCATGCAGTGGCGGACGCCATCGGTGCGCTGCTTCTGTGCAAGCTGGGCGTAACCATCCTCGCTTTCATCGATCGCTGTTTCCGCAACATCGTCAAGATCGTCGTGCACTTCGTCCGGCCGGCGGCCGCGAAAAACCATCAGTGCCTTGTTGCGTGCGACCCCGATCAGCCATGTGCTGAACTGCGAGTCGCCGCGAAACTGCGTCGGATTGCGCCAAACCTGATACATCGTGTCGACCAGGACCTCCTCGGCCCTAACATGATCCTTCAGCATGTTCAGCACGTACGCATAAACCTTGCGGCTGAATGCCTTGTAAAGTTCTTCGAACGCCGACTGATCCTGCCGGCCAATGCGCACGAGTAGCTGGCTCACACGGTCGTTGTCCATTCTCTTGTCCGCCTTGGCTCCGACGCGAAAATATAGACCCCGCGCTCGGCGTTGGCAGCAACGAACGCTCGCCCTTGGAGGGACCTTGAGCGGCCATGTTCCTCGCCGAGCGTTCCAGCACGAAGCTTTGTTTCTGGTAGCCGTTGAAAGGTTCAAAGATTCGGCTGCGAGCCGCTGCGGCGGGCCTAACGGCTCGTGCTGGCGGGAAAACTTGCGGCCCGGCGGTCGCAATCAAGCAGGCGAGGGCGGCAGGTCGGTCTCCGCGCGCCGCGCCCTGATCAGTTGCCGTGTTCCTGCCCTTTCTGGTTCATGATCGTTGCGGCGATTTCCTCGATCGATTTGGTGGTCGACGACAGCCAACGGATGCCTTCGCGGCGCATCAGGCGCTCGGCGGCGGCGACTTCATAGCGGCAGTTTTCCAGCGAGGCATAGCGGCTGTTCGGCCGCCGTTCGTGCCTGACTTCGGCCAAGCGCTCCGGCGCGATCGACAGCCCAAACAGCTTGCGCTGGTGCGATGGCAGTGCCGACGGCAGTTCGTCGCGTTCAAAGTCTTCCGGAATCAGCGGGTAGTTGGCCGCCTTCACTCCATATTGCATTGCCAGATAGAGACTGGTCGGCGTCTTGCCGCTGCGCGAGACACCGACCAGGATCACGTCGGCCACGGCCAGTCCCTTCGCTGACTGCCCGTCGTCGTGGGCCAGGGCGAAATTGATCGCGTCGATGCGGCCGTAATAAGTCTGCGTGTCGCTCATCGTGTGCGAGCGACCGATCGTATGCGTCGACTGGGTGCCCAGCTCGGCCTCCAGCGGGGAGACGAAAGACTCGAGCAGGTCGAGGACCAGCGCCCTTGACAGGCGCAACTCGGCACTGGCGAGCGGGTTGACCAGCGTTGAGAAGACGATCGGCCGCTGGCCATCAAGCACAGCGGCGTCATTGATCCGGCTGACCAGGTCGCGCGCCTTGTCGATCGAATCAACAAAGGGCGCGCGTACCCTTCGATAACGCAGCGACTCGAACTGAGTCAGCACGCTGTGGCCAAGTGTCTCGGCCGTGATCCCGGTGCCGTCGGAAACAAAAAACACGGTACGCATCGGCGGCTCGGGCGCGAGGTCTTCGTTTGGCATCGGCGCAGGGGCGTGAGCACGTGATCGCTAGAATCGAACCGATTCTTGCACACGACGGCGGCCGACTCGGCGCCCACCGGAGCATCGATGAAGCGCGGCAAGTACGTGATTCCGTTCAGCGAACTGCGAATGACCGACGTCGGGACGGTGGGCGGAAAGAATGCGTCGCTGGGCGAGATGCTCAGTCAGCTGTCGGGCGAGGGGATCCGCGTACCGGACGGTTTCGCGACGACCGTCGATGCGTTTCGCGAGTTTCTGCAAGATGCGAAGCTGGACGAGCGAATCAATGCCCGCTTGAGCGCGCTCGATATCGACGACGTCACCGCTCTGGCGGCTGCGGGTGACGAGATTCGAAAATGGGTCGAAGATGCACCCTTGCCGGCCCCACTCGCAGATGAAATAAGAGATTATTATCAAATACTTAAGAAGCAGTCTGCAAGTGAAATCTCGGTTGCGGTTCGCTCCAGCGCGACGGCCGAAGATCTTCCCGATGCGTCCTTTGCCGGCCAGCAGGAAACGTATCTGAACGTGGTCGGCATCGATGCGGTGCTAGCCCGGATCAAGCAGGTGTTCGCCTCCCTTTACAACGATCGAGCCATCGCCTACCGGGTGCACAAGGGATTTGTCCACGCCGACGTTGCGCTGTCGGCGGGCGTGCAACGGATGGTGCGCAGCGATCTGGGCAGCGCCGGGGTGGTGTTCACGATCGACACCGAATCCGGATTCGCCGATGTCGTGTTCGTCACCGCGAGCTACGGCCTCGGCGAGACGGTGGTCCAGGGCGCGGTGAACCCGGACGAGTTCTACGTGCACAAGCCGATGCTGGCTGCGGGCAAGTTCCCGCTGATTCGCCGCTCTCTGGGCAGCAAGCTGATCAAGATGGAGTTCGATCCGACGCCCGCAAACGGCCGTACCGTGCGCACGGTCGACGTGCCGAATAGCGATCGGCACCGCTTTTCGCTGACCGACGATGAAGTGCTGGAACTGGCTCACTATGCGGTCAAGATCGAGAAGCACTATGGCCGACCGATGGACATCGAATGGGGCAAGGACGGCGTCGACGGCAAGCTGTATATCCTGCAAGCGCGACCGGAGACGGTAAAGTCGCAGGACCATGTCCAGAGCCGCTACAAGCTGAAGAGTCGATCGGCGGTGCTGGCCAGCGGCCGCGCGATCGGGCAGAAGATCGGCATCGGGCCGGTGGTCGTAGTCGCCAACGTGGCCCAGATGGACAGAGTGCAACCAGGTGGCGTGCTGGTCACGGACATGACCGACCCGAACTGGGAGCCGGTGATGAAGCGGGCGGCGGCGATCGTCACCAATCGCGGCGGGCGGACCTGTCATGCGGCGATCATCGCCCGCGAGCTCGGCGTGCCGGCGGTCGTCGGCTGCGGCGATGCAACCGAAGCGCTCGCCGATGGAGCCACGGTGACTGTGTCCTGCGCCGAGGGCGATACCGGCTACGTGTACGAGGGCGCGCTGCTGACCGAGGTCGAAACCGTCAAGCACGGCCGACTGCCGGAGCTGCCGGTCAAGATCATGATGAACGT
>JBFINI010000153.1:0-7350 GCA_041611275.1 Burkholderiaceae bacterium | reverse complement strand
TCAATCCATCAAGACTGGGGAAATTTCAAACGACACTTCTGCGGAGTATCGATCCGACACTGACACCCGCACTACTGCAGACGCAGGAAAGGTACGACAACTGCAGCAAGTGCCAGTAGGCCGAGTACTCCGACCGCCGTAGAAAAGATGCCAAGCCGTCGGCTCCTGAGCCACCCTACACAACTAGCAGCCAGTATCAAGGAAAGGACCCCGACCAAGAAGGCTTGCGAGACAAGTTGGTGCAGCGAACGAGCCTGCTCCGGACCAAGGACCTCCCCAGCAATGGCCAGCCCTGCGAACACTGCCCCTACGGCAGCAACCATGAGCGCGACAGCAGCAAAGAGCGCGCTGCCGAACGTCCAAGCGTAGGCCCTTGACTGAGACGACGACGAGAGGAGACCGCCAACAAACGTGAAGGCAAAGCCCGCCAATACAGCACAGACGAAACCGAGCTGAGAGAAGAGTTCTGACACGTGGTTGTGCGGGCTAACGTTCCGGCTTAGCCGCGCGCCGCTTCTTGGCGCGTCGGCTACAGCCGGCTGTTAGGTAGCTCTTCATACGATTCGGGCACGCTTTTCTAGATTATGGCGAGCGCAGAGCAGCTGGACGTTCGCTTCGGTAATAGACGTCCCGCCCTTCGACCAAGGTAAGTCATGGTCGAAATGAAGCTCGTCCGTGGCTCCGCACATCGTGCACTTTCCGCCGTCCCGCTTCCATACGGCTAGCTTCACCGCGGAAGGAATAACTCGGCGACGTTGAATATCGCGTTGCGGCGGAACGGCAAAGTCTTCGTCGCCCTCAACAGCAATCAGCCGAAACTTGAACACCTTGCGGTAATCGTCTTTCTCAGACCATGAATCCACCAGATGAAACACACCGTTGTACGACCAGATACCAGTCCGAATCTTCTCGTAGACACGCACTCTCTCGGGGTCGCGTCTCTTAGCCTTGAAACCCTGCGCAGCCTCAGAAAACTTTCCATTCTGCGTTAGCGATCCGGAGGGATAGCGTTCGGGCTGATCGACCACTTTCGGGTTTGGGCAGTTGGCGCCCTTCGGCTGATCGTGCCCTTCGTATATGAGAGTTGTTCCTCCGTCCTCCAATCGATCTCGATAAGGCGCATTCGCACGCAACGACATCAGGATCACCGAATGATTACCACCGAGGCCAAAGTTCATCCCTGCCTGGAGGCTTGTACCCTCTCGTCGACACATTTCGATGTAGGAGATGACGTTATCGGTCACAGTGGTGCCGGATAGAGCTACCTAACGTTGCATAGACTGCATCCAGTCTAGGAACGCGGTTGGTCCAAGTCAACGAATCGACCTGCGCTACCGCACGGATTCCTTGTCGGATACTCACGCGCTCAACGCCTTGTAGCGCTGCGTGAGCCCGCCTAAATTTCGGCGGATGCAATCACCTGCCAAAGCATCGCCCACCATGCCGCCGTCGCGGACGCCCAAGCTGCTCGACCAGGTCCGCGCGCGCATCCGTCGCCGCAACTTCTCGATCCGCACCGAGCAGGCCTACGTCGACTGGGCGCGCCGCTTCATCCTGTTTCACGGCAAGCGGCATCCGCGCGAGCTGGGTGCGGCCGAGGTCGAGGCTTTCCTTTCGCACCTCGCGACCGAGCGCAGCGTCGCGGCATCGACGCAGAACCAGGCCAAGGCGGCGCTGCTGTTTCTCTACAAGGAGGTGCTGCAGATCGACCTGCCCGCGCACGCAGGTCGAGCGGCGGCACCACCTGCACGAGCAAAGTGTGCAGAAAGCGGTGGCGCTCGCTGCCCGCCGTGCCGGCATCAGCAAGCCGTGCACGCCGCACGTGCTGCGGCACAGTTTTGCCACCCACCTGCTGCAGGCCGGCTACGACATCCACACGGTGCAGGAACTGCTCGGCCACAAGGACGTCGCTACCACGCAGATCTACACCCATGTGCTGAACCGCGGCGGTCGCGGCGTGCGCAGTCCGCTTGATGCGCTTTGATGCGCTGGCTGTCTGCGGGCCGCGCATCGCGCCCGAGCCGTTCGACCGCCGGCGGCGAGCGAATCGGCCGTGAAAACCCGGCGGACTGCCGCGACAGCGTTCAGGCGCGTTGCCGCGCCCACCAGGCGCCGGCGTCGCAGCCCAGCCCGGGCGCCTTGGGCAGCGCCATGGCGCCGTCGATGATCGGCGGCGGCGTGGCCACATCCTCGGCAAAGAAGCGGGCGGTGCCCAGCCCGCACGGCGGCAGCGGTGGCGGCAGGGTGGCGGCGACATGCACGGCCAGATGCAGGCCGATGGCGGTTTCCAGGCTGGCGGTGACGGTGCAGCGGATGCCGGCGTGCGCGGCGCGATCGATCAGCTCGAGCGTCTTGTCCGGGCCGCCGATGCGCTGCGCCTTGAGGATCAGCACGTCGGCGGCGCCCGCTTCGATGATGTGCTCGGCTTGCTTCAGCGAACGCACGGAGTCGTCGAGTGCGATGGCGATCGGCGATCGCCTTTTCAGCTCGGCATAGCGGTCGATTGTCGTGCCGCGCGGCAGCGGCTCCTCGCAGTAGTCGATGCGAAAGGCGGCCATCGCGACCAGCTGATCGAGCGCCCAGTCGCGCGGCCATGATTCGTTGGGGTCGATGCGGATCGCCACGTCGGGGAACGCGGCGCGAATCGCGCCGACACGCGCCAGATCGAATTCGCGCGCCGGCGTGCACTTGACCTTCACCGTCGTCTGCCCGTTGGCGATCGCCGCGCGCGTGCGCTCGAGGCAGGCCGCCGGCGTTTCGTCGGTGATCAGCTCGTTGACCGGCACCCGTGCGGCGAGCGGGCGCTCGGCGCCGGCGATCAGCCGCGCCAGCGGCAGCCCCTGCTGCGCGGCGCGGGCGGCCAGCCACGCCGTCGAGATGCCACAGCGCTCGCGCCCCTGCGCGCCGCGCGCGTCGACCTGCTGCAGAAAGTCGTCGCGCTCGACGTCGAGCCCGGTGAACAGCGCCTGCACTGTCGCCGCATAGGCGGGGCCGTCGACGGGTTCGTGCGGCGGCGGCGCGCATTCGCCCCAGCCGATCGCCTCGCCGAGCTGCACGCGCACGATGGCGCCGCTGCGCACGTGCTGCACGCCCTTGGACCAGCGGTACGGAATGCGCAATGGCAGCGCATAGGGCCGGACGTCGGCGCGATTCATCGGCGCTGATTCCCGCGCTCAGGTTTCGCTCACCAGTACGCAGCGCTCCGGCGGCAAGTGCAACTGCACCGCGCTGCCGACCTCGCGCACCACACCGGAAGTCTCGTGCACGGCCAGCGTGCCACCGCGGCAGTCGACGTCATATTCGACCAGGCGGCCGGAAAAGACGCGGCCGCTGATGCGGCCATCGATCACGTTCTCGGCCGGCGCGGCGCCGTTGACGAAGCGCACATGCTCGGGGCGGATCAACAGGTGATTGGCAGCGTGGCCGGGCTCGGCATTCACGCCGGCGGTCAGTTCGCCGAGCGCGGTGGCCACGCGGGCGCCGGCACCCGTGGCCGCGACCGGCGTGCACGGCAGCAGTTCGGCCTGGCCGATGAAACGCGCGGTGAACGCATGCCGCGGCTGCAGGTACAACTCGCTCGGCGTACCGATCTCGACGATGCGGCCGCCGTTCATCACCGCGATGCGGTCCGACAGCGCCTGCGCCTCGTCCTGGTCGTGGGTGACGTAGATCGATGTGGTGCCGAGGCGGCGCTGCAGCGTGCGCAGCTCGCGGCGCATCTGCTCGCGCAACTTGGCGTCGAGGTTCGACAGCGGCTCGTCGAGCAGCAGGAGCTTGGCGTCCTTGACGATCGCGCGCGCCAGCGCCACCCGCTGCTGCTGCCCGCCCGAAAGTTGCGTGGCCGGCCGCTGCGCCAGTTCACCGAGGCCGACCAGCTGTAGTGTCTGCATCACCCGCGCGTTGAGGTCGGCGGCCGCCATGCCGCGCACCCGCAGCGGAAAGGCGACGTTCTCCAGCACGCTCATGTGCGGCCAGATCGCGTAGGACTGGAACACCATCGAGATGTCGCGCGCATGCGTGGGCACGGCGATGCCGCGCGCGGAATCGAACACCGCCGTGCCGGCGATGCGGATGGCGCCCGTGGTCGGCGTCTCCAGCCCGGCAATCGAGCGCAGCGTGGTCGTCTTGCCGCAGCCGCTGGGACCGAGCAGCGTGAAGAATTCGCCTGCGGCCACGGTGAACGACTCGGCATGCACCGCCACCACGCTACGGCCCTGCGTGGCGTACTCGACGTGCAACCGTTCGACTTCAAGCATCAATGCTCTGCCTCACTGCGCTTCCCACGCACCGCGACCCGCCCCTGTCTGACCTGGCGCAGGACGGGACACAATTCTCGGCTCCTTGATTGGGTCCCGGCCGGCGCCGGAACGGCAGACCCGGGTTGTCGCCATGATCAGAAATCATTGTCACTCGTGCACGCTGGCGAGCTTGCCGCGGCGGACCAACAGCTGCCAGGCCGCGACCACCAGCAGCATCGCTGCCACCAGCCACACGCCGACCGCGGAGGCCTTGTTCGGTTCGCCGCCGCTCCAGTAGCCCCACAGCAGCACCGGCAGCGTCTTGTTCTCGGTGCCCTGCAGCAGCAGCGCAGTGGTCAGCTCGCGCATGCAGTGGGCCACCACCCAGATCCACACCGCCATCGCCGCCGGCAGCATCAGGGGCAGCAGGATGCGGCGCATCCGCTGCGACCAGCGCGCACCGCTGACCCGGGCGGCTTCCTCGAGATCGGCATGCATCTGCAGCATCACCCCGTGCGTGGCGCGGCTGCCGAATGAAAGGTAGGTCGTGACGTAGGCAATGGTGATGATCCACACCGTGCCGTAGACCGGCACAAAACTGAGTGTCAGATAAACATAGATCAGCGCCACGCCGATCATCGTGCCGGGCACGGCGATCGGCAGGAACGACAGCGCGTCGATCATGCGCCGGCCGGGCGCGCGGCTCTTGATCACCACCCAGCTCACCACCACCGACAGCAGAGCCACCGCGGTGGCGGCGACCACCGCGATCAGCAGCGAGTTGTACGTCGCGGCCAGTGCGCGCCGGTTGCCGAAGAAGTCCGTGTGGTTCGACAGCGTCAGCTGGCCGAGCATCTCGAACGACACCGGTGCCTGGTACGGCATCAGGCTGGTCCACACGAGGATGCCGACCGGTGCGATGGTGGCCAGGAAGAAGTACAGGCAGACGAAGCCGAAGGCCGGCCAGCGCCAGCGCTTCAGCGGCAGCGGGCGGATGCGGAACCCCTTGCCGGTGACGGTGACGAACTTGCCGGCTTGCCGCGTGGCGCGCTGGTAGCCCCAGGCGATGGCCAGCAGGATCACCAGGAAGAAGATCGCCATCGCGCTGATCAGCCCATATTCAGCGATGCCGCTCGGTGCGTCGTTGGCCAGGTAAACCACCTGGCTCGACAGCACGAAGATGCCGACCGGCATGCCGATGGTGCCGGGAATGTCGAACACCAGGAAGCCGACCAGCAGCAGAAAACCGCCGGCGGCAAGAATCGACGGCGCCAGCAGCGGCAGGATGATCCGGCGCAGCATCGTCGGCAGCCGCGCACCGCTGGTCATCGCCGCTTCCTCGAGGTTCGGGTCCATGTTGCGGAAGGCCGGCGACAGGATCAGGAAAGTCGACGGCACCAGCGACAGCACCTCGACGAAGATCATGCCGGGCAGTGAGAACACGTTGATCGGCGCCTGCGCCAGACCGAACATCCACTGCAGCAGGTGATTGAAGAAGCCGGTGCGCGGGGACAGCAGCATCACCCAGCCAATGGCCAGCAGCAGCGGCGGTGTGGCCATCGGCAGGATGATCATCGTGCGCACCAGGCCGCGCGCGGGCAGATCGGTGCGCTCGACCAACCAGGCCATGACGACGCCGATCGTTAGCGCACCCAAAGCCGAACCCACCGCGAATTGCGTGGTGGTCCAGGCCATGCGCCAGAAGTCAGGGTCGCTGTAAGTGCGGCGGTAGTTGGCCAGCGTCCAGCCTGGATCGAGCGGCAGGCCGGTGGGCGACAGGCTGCCGATGAGCAGGATGACCAGCGGCACGACGACCAGGTAGCCGAGCAGGCCGCCGAGCAGGAGCGTCGGCAGCCAGCGGACGATGGGGTTGGGCTGCAGCATCGGCAACGCGCCGCCGGCCTAGCGGTGGTGACGCAGATTCAGGAGGTTACGTTCAGCGGGCCTGGCCGACAGCGGCGAGGATCTTGTTGAATTCCTCGGCGATGTCGCTGTAGGCGCTGGTCTTCTCCGGCGGCCATTCGGCAATGTTCTTGCCCTTGAGCAGTGCCGCAGTTTCGGTGCCGGCAATCAGGTGGCTGCCGCGACTGGTCGCCGCTTCGTAGGCCTTGTTGCCGTCGGCGCTGGCCAGCCATGCCAGCAGAAGCTTTGCGCCGTCGATGTTCTTGCCGCTCTTGCCGATGGCGCTGTAGATGGTGTGCATCGGCGTCGGATCGAGTGCGCGCAGCTTCACCGGCGCGCCCTTGGCGATCGGCGGCTGGGTCGTGTGATAGAAGCCGACGGCCAGGTCGACCTCGCCGGCGGCCACGCTCTGCGCCATCGGAAACGTGCTCTTGAACAGGAAGGGCCTGAGCCTGACGTGATCGCGCAGCATCTTCTCGGCTTTGTCCTTGCCCCATTTTTCCGCCAGTTGCGCCCAGGCGGCCGCGCGCACCCACGAGCCGACGCGACCGGTCCACTTCGGGTCGTTGAGTTCCTCCCAGGACCTTGGCACCTCGGCGTCCTTGACCTTGTTGGTGTTCCACAGCAGCACGTAGACGGAAGCGGCCATCGCCACCGCGAAATCGGTCGGCGTCAGCGCTTTCGGGATGCCGATCTGGCCGAAGTCGGCGCGCAGCAGGATGCCGCGCTCGGCCAGCTCCCACGTGTGGTCGGCGCCGCCGGTGAGCAGGTCCGCGGTGTAGCCGCGCGCCTGCGTTTCCTGCACCGCGCGCGCGGCAAGCTGGTTGCCGCCGGTGATGCGCACGAACTGCACCTTGACGTTCGGATCGCGCGCGTTGAACGCCTTGAGGATCTGATCGGCCTGATCCTCCGGCGAGCTTTCGTACCAGACCACGGGCGGGCCCTTGGCGGCGCTGGCCGCCAGCGCGTCGAGCGACTGCGCCTGCGCGCCGCGCCCGCAGGCGAGCGCGGCGGCACCAGCGGAAAGCGAGATCAGGGCCTGTCTGCGGGTTGAATCCATCGAGCTGGCTTCCAGGTTTCTTTGGGCGGCAACTGTAGTCGATCGGACCGTCGGCCGCTGACCAGTGCACCGGCGCATTCAACGGTTCTTGCGACCATGCTGGACGCGTCGATCGCGCGTCGCGGCTTGTCGGCTACGGCTTTGACGAGC
>JBFINI010000152.1:0-7355 GCA_041611275.1 Burkholderiaceae bacterium | reverse complement strand
TCGCCGCCTCGCCCCACAACGCCTTCTGCAGACTGACGAAGAAGTTCGGGAAGTTCTGCCAGTAGCTCATCTGGTTCGGCCGCAGCGGCTTCAGCGCCCGTGCGTCCAGATACTTCTGGAAGTCCTGCTCGGCGTCGCCGGCCATGCGCAGATAACCGGGCAGCACGCCCTGCACCGCATTCATGTCGGTGATGCCCTGCACGTTGGCGTGACCGCGCAACGCATTGACACCGCCGCCGGCCCGACCGATGTTGCCGAGCAGCAGCTGAATCATCGCCATCGCTCGGATGTTCTGCGAACCGACCGAGTGCTGGGTCCAGCCGAGCGCGTACATGATCGTCATGACCTTGTCCGGGCCGGCGTTGGCGCCGATGGTCTCGGCCACCTTCAGGAACTGATCCTTCGGCGTGCCGCAGATCTTCTCGACCATCTCCGGCGTATAGCGACTGAAGTGCGTCTTCAATAACTGGAACACGCAGCGCGGGTTCTGCAGCGTCTCGTCGACCACCGCAAAGCCGTCGGCGCCCATCTCGTAGCCCCACTTGGAGCGGTCGTAACTGCGCCGCTCGGCGTTGTAGCCGGAGAAGATGCCGTTGTCGAAAGTGAAACTGTCCTTCACGACGAAGCTGGCGTTGGTGTACTTGCGGACGTACTCCTCGTGGATCTTGTTGTTGGTCAGCAGGTAATTGATCACCCCGCCGAGGAAAGCGATGTCGGTGCCCACGCGCAGCGGCGCGTAGTAATCGGCCACCGCCGCCGACCGGGTAAAGCGCGGGTCGACGACAACGAGCTTCGCCTTGCGATGCTCGAGCGCCTCCATGACCCACTTGAAGCCGCAGGGATGCGCTTCGGCGGCATTGCCGCCCATGATCAGGATGAGGTCAGCGTTCTTGATGTCGACCCAGTGATTGGTCATCGCACCGCGCCCAAACGTCGGGGCCAGACTGGCCACCGTCGGGGCGTGTCAAATGCGCGCCTGGGTATCGATCGCTGTGACGCCCATCCCGCGGGCCATCTTCACCGCCAGATAGCCCGCTTCGTTGGTGATGGCGCTGGAGACCAGCCAGCCGGTGGTGTTCCAGCGGTTGACCGTCTCGCCCTTGTCGTTCTTCTCGACAAAATTGGCGTCGCGGTCGGCCTTCATGTGCTTGGCGATGCGCGTCAGCGCCTCGTCCCAGGAAATGCGCTTGAACTCCTTGGCGCCGGGTTCGCGCACTTCCGGGTGCGTCAGCCGGTTGGGGCTTTGCACGAAGTCGAGCAGCGCCGCGCCCTTCGGGCACAAGGTACCGCGATTGACCGGATGGTCGGGATCGCCTTCGATGTGAATGATGCGGCTCTTGACGTTCTTTGCCTTGTCGCCCAGCGAATACATGATCACGCCGCAACTGACCGAGCAGTACGGGCAGGTGCCGCGTGTCTCGGTCGTGCGGGCCAGTTTGAAGGCGCGTACCTCGGCCAGTGCGGCGCCGGGCGAAAGCCCTAAGCCAACTACCGAAGACGAGCCCATTCCCGCCGCACAGATCCGGAAGAACTGGCGGCGACTCATGGGTGCATTCATGACGTCTCCTTGAACATCGAATCCCGACGGGTGGGCCCAGCGGGGCTGTGGCGCAGGCAACTGACATCCTTGCTGTGCTGCCACAACAATCGTATTCCGGCGCACGAATCCAAACAATCACGCACCGCAGCAAGACCGTGATCACAGAACGGGCGCTCCACGATCTAGCTTCGGGTTTCCCCCAAGCGCGTACCCGTTAGCATGCCGGCAGCAAGACTGCGCGCGGGAGGACCTGCTGATGAAGAACGGATTGAAGCGCTGGCGCATCGACAAGCCCGGACGCGTCAACCTGTCGCGTTTCGACGCGTCGGCAAAGCCGTTCGCGGTGGGCGGCAAAGCCAAGAACAAGGACCGCGTCGCCGAACTGGCGGCCGAACTGGCCACGGTGCAGGACCGCTTTTATGCCTTGCGCCAGCACAAGGTGTTGCTGCTGCTACAGGGCATGGACACCAGTGGCAAGGACGGCACGATCCGGGCCGTGTTCCAGGCGATCGATCCGCTCGGCGTACGCGCAGTGTCGTACCGGGCGCCGACCGACCCCGAGAAGGACCGCGATTACCTGTGGCGGCATCATCGCGACGTTCCCGGCCGCGGCGAGATCGTGATCTTCAACCGCTCGCACTACGAAGCGGTGCTGATCGAATTCGTGCGCGGCTGGATCGACAACGCCGAACGCGACCGGCGCTTCGCGCACATCATCGACTTCGAACGGCTGCTGACTGAGACCGGTACGACGCTCATCAAATGCTTTCTGCACATTTCGAAAGACGAGCAGCGCCAGCGACTGCAGGAACGCATCGACGACCCGGACAAGCACTGGAAATTCAACCCGCAGGACATCGAGGAGCGCAAGCTGTGGGAAAGGTACCAGAACGCTTACGAGGATCTGCTCGGCAAGACCGGCTCGCCGCACGCGCCCTGGTACGTGATCCCGGCCGACAGCAAGACGCACCGCAACCTGATGGTGACCGAGATCCTGCTCGACACATTGCGCGAGCTGGCACCGGCGTATCCGCCGCCGCAGCCGGATCTCAAAGGCCTGAAGGTCCGCTGAGCGGCATGCGCTGCCCTAAAGCGGGTGTGCCCCCCTCAACTGCTGGTCGACGACGGTACCTTTGTCGTCGGTGAAGCGCAGCCGCACCGGCAGCCAGCACAGCCGCTCGGACAGCCAGACCTCGAGCGTGTCGTCGCCGTCGTCCTTGCGCCGCTCGAATTTCACCGTGTCGTAGCGACCGTCGGGGACCGCGAGCGTTTCCTGGCCCTTCTTGGCGAATAGATAGTCGGAATCGTGGCGCAGCCCGGCCACCGGCAACTGGATCTCGCGCGCGCGTGGTTCATGCCGGTGGCGCCACGCCAGTTGCAGCATCAGGCTGAGCCGGTCCTGCATCTGCGGACGCGTCGCTGACGACTCTCCGTTGTCGCTGAACGTCACGCGCTGCGCCGCCCAGTCGAAGGTCACGCGGCGCGGCGGCCGGCGGCTGGTGCGCTGGACGAACGAACCGGGCTCAATGCCCGCGGCGCGGACCACGCCGACGGATCGCTGGTGCGCCTCGTAGATGCCGAAGGCCTGCAACGTCGATTCCATCGTGTAGGCGTCGCCCTTGCGCTGATAAACGACCTCGCCGTCGCCCCTCAGCGACAGGAACGAGCGGCTGGCGGTCACCGCGTAGTCGAGGCGTACAGACGCCGTGAGCGGCGCGCCATCGCCGCACGCAAGCTCGGCGGCGCCGGCCGCCGCCGTCGCCGCCAACAGCAATGTACCCACCGCAATTCGCGCAATCAGTTTCATGGCATCGACGTCGATTCGAGCACGCTTTCGGTGACCCGGCCGTGCCGGTCGGTAAAGCGCAGGCGGGCCGGCAGCCAGCCAAGGTCCGGCGCCAGCCAGACCTCGATCCTGGCATCCGACTCGCGCTCGACGATCCGCTCGACTCTGATGGTCTCGATATCGCCCAACCCGGTACGCGTCGAAACACGGCCGGACGAACGCAACCGGTAGTTCGCCACGTCATCGCGGCTGGCGATGCGCAACAGCGTTTGCCGACCGGCCTTGAACCGCTCCGGCATTGCCTGGCCAAAAAGCATCAGTTGAAACTGGAAAGAAAGACGGTCTTGTACACCGTCGGCCAGCGGTTGCTCGTGCGTGCGGGCACTGAAGGTGACGCGCCGGCCCTCCCAGTCGAAATTCGCCGCTGCCGCGCCGCGGCGCACACGAGTCTCCACGTAGCGTTCCGGCGCCAGGCCGAACGCACGCACCGTGCCTTGCGACTCGAGTTCGAGCAACGTCATGCCGAGCGTCGTCGTTGCCAGCCGCAACCGGTAGCGTCCGTCGTCGGCCAGCGACCAGTCGACGATCGTCGTGCCACTGGCCAATCGCAGCTCCGAGTTGGTCGTTCGATACACATAGCGGGCCGCTGCGGGCAACATCGTGGTCGGCGCAGGCAGTCCGGCGAGCGCCGAGTGCAGCAACGACCCGGCGGCGTCGAATTCAACGGCCTCGGTCGCCGCCTCGACCGCAGCCGGTTGCTCGACATTGACGGCGGCCGTGGGCTGCGTTCGGGGATCTTCGACCAGTGGCGCGGTCACTTCGGAAGTATTCGTTGAGTCTTCTTCCATGGCTGGCAGGTTCGGCACGCGCTCGGCGGCAGCGGTCGTCGCCGGCAGCACCACCGCCGGCGCTGGCGGCCCTGGAGGCGGGATGGCTGCGCGAGCGCGTGGCTTCGTCACCACCCGCGGCGGCACTGGCTCGGCCGCCGGCTCGACATGTGGCGGCGGCGCGAGCAGACGCGCCGAGACCGTACCCGATGGTCGCGGCGGAGCGGCCGGCTCACCGATCAGCACGCGCTCGACACGATCGAGCACCCAGGCGTGCACGAGCAGCGTGGCCACCAGGACCAGCGAAGCGCGCGCCCAGTCCGGAGTTGGAGCGACAGCAATCAAAGCAGCCATCCGAGCCAATCGTTTGACCCCTTAATGCGCCCGTTAGCTGCGGCGCCGACAGCGCAAGGGCCAGCTCCGGGCGATGGAGGGGCTGGCCGCTAAGATACCCGCATACTCGCGACCCGCCTTTCAAGACCGAAGATGAAGCTTGCATCCTTGCGCGACGGCTCTCGCGACGGCCAGTTGATCGTCGTTTCGCGCGACCTGACCACGGCGCATCTGGCCAGCGACATCGCCGGCCGCCTGCAGCAGGCGCTCGACGACTGGAACTTCATCGCGCCGCAGCTGAACGACCTTTACCAGACGTTGAACGAGGGCCGCGCGCGGCATGCCATCGCATTCGATCCGCGCCAGTGCATGGCGCCGCTGCCACGTGCCTATCAATGGGCGGACGGCTCAGCCTACGTCAATCATGTCGAACTGGTACGCAAGGCGCGCGGCGCCGAGATGCCGGAGTCCTTCTGGACCGATCCGCTCATGTACCAGGGTGGAAGCGATGACCTGCTCGGGTCTTGCGACGACATCGTCTGCCCGAGTGAGAAGTTCGGCATCGATTTCGAGGCCGAGGTAGCGGTGGTCACCGATGACGTTCCCATGGGGACGACGGCCCAGCAGGCCGGCGACCATATTCGTCTGCTGCTGCTGGCCAACGACGTTTCGCTGCGCGATCTGATTCCCGCCGAACTGGCCAAGGGTTTCGGTTTCTTCCAAAGCAAACCGGCCACCGCGTTCTCGCCCGTAGCGGCGACTCCCGACGAACTCGGCGAGGCGTGGGACGGCCGCCGCGTGCATTTGCCGCTGATCGTGCACTGGAACGGCACGCAGGTCGGCGCCGCCGAAGCCGGCGTCGACATGGTTTTCGATTTCCCGCAGTTGATCGCCCATCTCGCCAGGACACGCAACGCGCGCGCCGGAAGCATCATCGGCTCCGGCACGGTCAGCAACAAGGACGCCACCAAAGGCTATTCGTGCATCGCCGAGAAACGGGCGCTGGAGATGATCGCCGACGGCAAGCCGAGCACCCCCTACATGAAGTACGGCGATACGGTGCGCATCGAGATGTTCGGCGCCGACGGCCAGTCGATTTTCGGCGCCATCGAGCAGAAGATCGCGGCGCCGCTGCGCGGCCGCCGCTGATGGTGACGATGCGATACTGACTTGGACAGAGGGACAGACGGAGAGGACGATGGCCAGCAAAGCGACGAAAGCGGCAACGCTGCCCTTCATCGGCGTCAGCGAAGGCTTCGATCTGGTGAAGAAGGTCTGGGGCGTGACCGGGCTGCCGATGCTGCCGACGCCGGCGAGCATGGCGCAATTTGCCACCCGCTTGCCGCAGACGCTGCCGTCGATGATCGCGCCGACCCTTGACGTTGAGGAACTCGACAAGCGCATCGCCGACCTGCGCGCGGTCGAGCAGTGGCTGAACCTCAACCTGAGCATGCTGCGCACGACCGTGCAGAGTCTCGAGGTTCAGCGCAACACCATTGCCACGCTGAAGTCGTTTGGTGGAGCGATGCTCTCCGGCGCGGCGACGACGCCGCCGGCAGGCACCGAAACGAACTGGCCCTACCCGGCCGGGGCTGCGATGCCGCCCATGCCGGCGGTGCCAATGCCGATGCCAACGCCCGCGCCGATGCCTGCGCCACCGCCGGCCACCGGCAAGCGAAGACGACGACAGGCCGCATCAGCACCCAATGCCGCCTTGCCGCTGAATCCGGCGGCATGGTGGAACACGCTGCAGGATCAGTTCACCAAGATCGCAGTCACCGCAGCTGCCGAAGCGCAGGCGGCGGCGAAGGAAGCGGCGTCTGCCGACAAAACCAAAGAAGAGAAGACCGCAGAAAAGAAGACCGCTGAAAAGAAGAAGTCGGCGTCACCGCGCAAGGCGCCGGCACGCAAGCGGCGCAGCCGCTGAGCGGCGCATGCGTTTCCGCTACGCGCACGCGGTGCATCCCGATGGCGGGACGGCGGTCGAGCTGTGTCTGGCGCAGCTTGCACAACAGGCGGCCGATGCGTCAGTGCAACGCGGCGCCAATCTCGGTTTCATTTATTTGACCGAAGCCCTGCAGCCACAAGCGCCGGCGATTCTGGCGCTGCTGAAGCTGCGCACCGGCATCGCCAACTGGGTTGGCGCCAGCGCGGCCGCAATCTGCGCCACCGGCGTCGAGTACATCGACGAGCCGGCGCTGGCGCTGATGCTGGGCCGCTTCGCGCCGGGAAGCTTCAACGTCTTTTCCGGCACGCAGCGGCCGCCGGCGCGCGGTACACGCACCGACAAATCGGCGGTAGCCGCCTACACGGCCCTCGTGCACGCCGACCCGCGCGAACCCAGCCTGCCCGACCTGATCGAAGACATGGCGCACAAAGTCGAAAGCGGCCATCTTTTTGGCGGTCTGGCCAGTGGCCGCCAGCCGCCGATCACCATCGCCGACCGCGTGCTGCAAGGCGGCCTGTCGGGCGTGGTGTTTGCCGCTGACGTACCGCTGGTTTCGCGCGTGACGCAGGGTTGCCATCCGCTGCCGGGCAGCCGTCGGCGCAAGATCACCGCTGGCGAAGACAACCTGATCGCCATGCTCGACGAGGAACGCGCCTTCGACGCGCTGCTGCAGGACGCCGGCATCGTCGAGAACGTTGCCGCACTGAACGCCAACGACCGCGCCCGCGAGGCATTGGCGCAATTGAAGGTACTCGGTCGGCGCGGCCTGCTGTTTATCGGCATCGAGCCCGAAAAGACGACAAACGCGCGCGAGCGGCGTCTGCGCGACGATTATCTGGTGCGGCCGGTGGTGGCGATCGACCCGGCACGCGGCTCGGTGGCGGTGGCCACGCCGGTCGAATGCGGGCAGACGGTGCGCTT
>JBFINI010000151.1:0-7398 GCA_041611275.1 Burkholderiaceae bacterium | reverse complement strand
TGGCGGCGCTCGCCTCGCCGCTGTCGCCGGTGCCAAAACCACCGAGAATCACGCTTACGAACGAACGGTTCATGGCCCGGCACATGATGTAGGAGAGGATGGCGCCGCTCGAGCCGACCAGCGAACCGGCGATGATCAGCATCGAGTTGTTCAACGAAAAACCGATGCCCGCTGCCGCCCAGCCCGAGTAGCTGTTCAGCATGGAGACCACCACCGGCATGTCGGCGCCGCCGATCGGGATGATGATCAGCACGCCGAGCGCAAAGGCAATCGCCAGCATCGCCCAGAACGGCAGCCACTGCTGGGTGGCGACGAACCAGGCGCCGAAAACCAGCATGGCAATGGCGAGCAGCAGGTTCAGCATGTGCTGGCCGGGGAACACCACCGGCGCGCTGCGGAACACGCGCAGCTTGTAGCGGCCGGCCAGCTTGCCGAAGGCGATCACCGAACCGGAAAAGGTGATGGCGCCGACGAAGGCACCGATGAACAGTTCCACCCGGTTGCCGACCGGAACCAGTTCGCCCTTGGCAACGATGTTGAACGCCCACGGCTCGGCCACGGTGGCAATGGCGATGAACACTGCCGCCAGGCCGACCATCGAGTGCATGAAGGCGACCATCTCCGGCATCTTGGTCATTTCGACCTTGAAGGCGATCGTCGTGCCGACGGCGCCGCCGACAACCAGACCGGCAAGGATCCAGCCCATGCCGATGCCGGCCATTTCGGGCGCGACCTGGAAGATCAGCGCCACTGTGGTCACCATCGCAATGGCCATGCCGACCATGCCGAACACGTTGCCGGCGCGCGAAGTGGTCGGGTGCGACAGGCCCTTGAGTGCCTGGATGAAGCACACCGAGGCGACCAGGTAGAGCAGGATGACGAGGTTCAGGTTCATGCGGCGCTCCACGTAGCCGTCGTCCCGGCGCAGCCCGGGACCCAAGCATCGCCGTACGCGCACTGGACCCCGGCCTTCGCCGGGGTAACTCGCGATCCGCTTGTCATTTCTTCTCCCCTTTGGGCTCTTTCTTCTTGAACATCTCGAGCATCCGCCGCGTGACCAGGAAGCCGCCGAACACGTTGACCGCAGCCAGCGCGACCGCCAGCACGCCCATCACCTTGCCGAGCCCCGATTCGGTCATCGCCGCGGCGAGCATGGCGCCGACGATGATGATCGCCGAGATCGCGTTGGTGACCGACATCAGCGGCGTGTGCAGTGCCGGGGTGACGTTCCACACCACGTGGTAGCCGACGTAAACGGCCAGCACGAAGATGATCAGGTTGATGACGGTGGGGCTGATGGCTTCCATGGGCCGGTTCCTCCGGAATTTCAGTAAAGCCTGATGCGGCCGATCGGTTCGATGTCGCCTTGCGGGCTCACCCGCCCGACGAGGCCGACGCCGTAGCCGATCTGCTCGCCGCTCAAGGCGTCGATGTTCGGCATGTGACTGATGAAGACGATCGGAGTCCCGCCGGCGTGACGCTGGAGCAGCGCCGATGCGGTTGACAGGAAGTCCTGGAACCGCTGGCCGCCGGCGCTGGCGATCTCGCGCAATGCGGGGTCAGAAACTCCGCGGCTGCCGAAGGCAAGCTCGGCCGTCTCCCGGCAACGACACATCGGCGAGGAGATCACGGTCGGGCTGATCCGTCGCGTGGCAAACAGCCTGCCAACCGCTTCGGCTTCGCTGCGGCCCTTGCTCGTCAGAATTGCCTCGCCGCTGCAGCCACCCGTTTCGTCGAAATGCAGCGGATTGCCGCGCGCCGCCTCAGTGTGGCGCATCGCAATCACCAGCCGCGGCTCACTGCGCAGGCGCTCCCATAGCGCGGCGTCGTCCTGCGCGCGCGCCGGGTTCCCCGCCACCACCAGGGCAGCGACCAGAACGCCGATCGCCGCACTCGCCAAACGACGGATCGAGCGCCAAGCAGGTGCGCGCACAGCAGATGATCGAAGCAGGGCGGGCATTTTCGCTTCTTGGTTCATGCCGTCAGCGTCGACAGTTCTTCGGCAAGCCTACGGACCACTTCGCCGGCCGGCTCCGTGCGGGCCAGTGCGATCGCCTGTCCGGCCCACAGCGAGATGTACTCGGCCTTGCCCTGCGCATTGGCCGCGGCGCGGATCTCCTGCGTCAGCTTGTTCTGGATCGGGTATTCGGGGATGTCGCCGGCGGCCTCGATTTCCTGCATGAAACGGTTGATCACGCCGCGCGCCGGGCGGCCGCTGAAGGCGCGCGTCAGCCTTGTGCCGATGTCCTCGACGCGGGCGAGCGCGGCCTTGTAGGCGTCACTGGCGCCGCACTCGGGCGAGCGCAGCAGCGCACTGCCGAGCTGCACGCCACTGGCGCCGAGCAGCAGCGCGGCGGCGATCTGCTCGGCGGTCATCACGCCGCCGGCGGCGATCACTGGAATCTTCACCGCCGCGGCCACCTGCGGCAGCAAGGCAAACAGGCCAACCTGCGCTTGTTCGAAAGGCGCCGCAAAGCTCGCCCGATGTCCGCCGGCCTCGACGCCGGAGGCGACCACGGCATCGCAGCCGCCATCGGCGATCGCCGACGCCTCGCGCACGCAGGTCGCCGTCCCGATGACCAGCGTGCCCTGTTCGCGCAACGCCGAGACGCGTTCGCGATCGAGCAGTCCAAAGGTGAAAGAAAACACCTGTGGCCGCGCCGCGGCGACGACATCGAACTGCGCAGCGAATTCCGGCGCAAACGTCGACGGCAGCTTGGCGCGCGGCAGGTCCAGCTCAGCCCGATA
This sequence comes from Burkholderiaceae bacterium, assembly GCA_041611275.1. Lineage (GTDB taxonomy): Bacteria > Pseudomonadota > Gammaproteobacteria > Burkholderiales > Burkholderiaceae_F > JADJWR01. The sequence goes on along the minus strand of JBFINI010000151.1, from coordinate 4,650 downwards.
GCGCGCCAGCCTGGCCTGCATGCGGATGATCTGCGCCTCGTCGGCGGCCGGCTGCGGCGTGATGAACAGGTTGACCGCGAACGGCTGGTCGGTGAGTTCACGCAGGCGGCGGATCGAGGCGTCGATCTGCTCGGGCGACATCATGCCGCAGCCAAGCGAGCCGAGACCGCCGGCGTTCGACACCGCGGCGACGAGTTCCGGCGTGTTCACACCCGCCATCGGCCCGCCGATGATCGGCTGCGCGACCCTCAGCAGCGAAGTCAGCCGCGCCGAGCGCTGGCGGATCAGGTCAGCCGATTGCATTCGTCACTCCCACGCAGGCGGGAGTCCAGCCTTCGGCCGCGCAAAGACACTGGGTCCCCGCTTTCGCGGGGACGACAAGTGCCGTTACCGTGGATCTGCTCACGCGCCCTTCCGCCGGATTTCGCCGCCCATGCACATCAGGCAGGCGGCGACAATGTCGTCTTCGAGATTGACGCTGAACTTGCCTTCCTTGTCGAAAACCAGTTTCAGGAAGTCAAGCACGTTGCGCGCATACAGCGCCGAGCTGTCGGCCGGCACGGTGGCCGGCAGGTTGGGCTGGCCGACGATGTGCACGTTGTGCTTGATCACCGTCTTGCCGAGTTCGCTCAATGCGCAGTTGCCGCCCTGCTCGACCGCCATGTCGAGGATCACCGAGCCGGCCTTCATGCTCTTGACCATGTCCTCGCTGACCAGCACCGGCGCCTTGCGGCCAGGGATCAGCGCAGTGGTGATCACGATGTCGGCGGCGGCGATCCGCTTGGCCACCTCGGCCGCCTGCCGTTTCATCCAGGCCTCCGGCATCGGCCGCGCGTAGCCGCCCACGCCTTTGGCGATTTCGCGTTCCTCGTCCGTCTCATACGGAACGTCGATGAACTTGGCGCCGAGTGACTCGATCTGCTCCTTGACCGCCGGCCGCACGTCACTGGCCTCGACCACCGCGCCAAGGCGCTTTGCAGTGGCGATGGCCTGCAGCCCGGCCACGCCAGCGCCGAGGATGACCATGCGGCATGCCTTGATCGTGCCGGCCGCCGTCATCATCATCGGCAGCAGGCGGCCATAGGTGGTCGCGGTCAGCAGCACCGCCTTGTAGCCGGCGATGTTGGCCTGCGACGACAGCACGTCCATGCTCTGGGCGCGGGTCGTTCGCGGTGCTGCCTCGAGCGCAAAGGCAGTGAGCCCCGCCGAGTTCGCTGCCGCGATGCCCTCGGCGTTGAACGGCTCGAGCATGCCGACCAGCACCGCGCCCTTTTTCATTTGTGCCAGTTCGTCGGCCATCGGCAGGCGCACCTTCAGCACCATCTCGGCGCCGAGCGCCTCCCCGGCGGCAACGATCTGCGCGCCGGCGGCGGTATACATTTCATCGGTCTGGCTGGCAGCCAGCCCGGCGCCCGACTGAACGACGACAAGGTGCTTGCCGGCGACCAGCTTCTTGACGGTCTCGGCCGTCGCGGCAACGCGTGTCTCACCTGGCCGCGTTTCGGCCGGTACTCCGATCAGCATGGAGTTGTCCCCCGCTTGGTTCTTTATTGGCGCCGCCGTAGCCGACGGCCTGCTTGACTAGAATTTACGCCATTGTCACGCCTGCCTCCAATTGCGCCCCACGCGGCCTTCGCGCCGCCGAAGTTCTCATGCCCGATCCGTGGAAACCGTCGGTCACCGTGGCCGCCGTCATCGAGCGCGACGGCCGCTTCCTGCTGGTTGAGGAACTGGCCGGTGGCGGCATGCGCCTGAACCAGCCGGCCGGTCACCTGGACCCGGGCGAAAGCCTGCTTGATGCCGTCACACGCGAAACGCTGGAGGAAACTGCCTTCGCGTTCACGCCGACGCAGCTGATCGGCGTTTACCTGTGGCGGGCCGACACGGACAGCAGCACGGCGGCAACCTACCTGCGCTTTGCGTTTACCGGCGCGCTCGGCGCACATGATCCGCATCGGCCACTGGATGACGGCATCGTGCGGCCGCTGTGGCTGACTCCACGCGAGATCGCCGCTCGCGCTCCCGATCACCGCAGCCCGCTGGTGCAGTGCTGTGTCGACGATTATCTGCGCGGCCAGCGTTATCCGTTGAATTTGTTGTACACGCACGAAAGCGCCCTCTTCGCCGTCGCTCCGGCGCAGTCCCGGGACCAATCTGTGGCGACCGGGAACTGGCCACCGGCCTCCGCCGGTGCGACGAACGCGGGGTCGACCAAGTGAGCAAGGCACGCGTGGTCGTCGGGCTGTCCGGCGGCGTCGACTCGTCGGTCGCGGCGTACCTGCTGAAGCAGCAGGGCTTCGAGGTGGTCGGGCTGTTCATGAAGAACTGGGAAGACGACGACGATGACGAGTTCTGCTCGAGCCGGCAGGACTGGCTCGACGCCGCCTCGGTGGCCGACGTGCTCGGCATCGACGTCGAGGCGGTGAACTTCGCCGCCGAGTATCGCGAGCGCGTCTTCGCCAGTTTTCTCGCCGAATACTCGGCTGGGCGCACGCCGAATCCCGACGTGCTGTGCAACGCCGAGATCAAGTTCAAGGCCTTTCTCGATCACGCGCTGCGCCTGGGCGCGCGGTACATCGCCACCGGCCACTATGCGCGGGTGCGCCTCATGGAAAGCGACGGCCGCTTCGAACTGCTGCGCGGCGTCGATCCAAGCAAGGACCAGAGCTATTTCCTGCACCGGCTGAGCCAGACGCAACTGGCGAAGACGCTGTTTCCGGTTGGCCAGTTGCACAAGACCGAGGTGCGCCGCATCGCGCGGGAGATCGGCCTGCCGAACGCGGCCAAGCGCGATTCGACCGGCATCTGCTTCATCGGCGAACGGCCGTTCCGCGAGTTTCTCAACCGCTATCTGCCGACGACGCCGGGGCCGATCCGCGCGCCCGACGGCCAGGTGATCGGCGAGCATGTCGGTCTGGCCTTCTACACGATCGGCCAGCGCAAGGGCATTGGCATCGGCGGCACGCGCGACGGCAGCGGCGAGCCGTGGTTCGTGGCGCGCAAGGACATGGCCCGCAACACGCTGTGGATCGTGCCGGGGCACGATCATCCGTGGCTGCTGTCGAGCGAACTGGTGGCCGCCGATGCATCGTGGGTCGCCGCCGCGCCGCCGGCCGTCGGCACGCGGCTGACGGCCAAGACACGCTACCGCCAGGCCGACGCGCCGTGTGTGGTGTCGTCGGTCGACGGGGAGTGCTTCACGCTGACCTTCGATTCACCGCAGTGGGCGGTGACGCCGGGTCAATCGGCCGTGCTCTATGAGGCCGAGGTGAGCCTCGGCGGCGGCGTCATCGATCGCGTGCAATCGCCTGCGCTGCAGGCGACCTCAGCATAGCGGGGCCCCCCAGCGGCAAGCGAACTCACTCTTTCAGGCCCTGCTTTCTTTCCCGGTGCCGCCGACACCAACGCAGCAGCCAGAGCGGCTGCATGAAAATCGCCGCGTAGGCGGTTCCGCACACCAGGTAGGCGGCGAACAGCAACGGTTCGGGCGCACCGGCCCGCCAGGCGATCGTGCCGATTGCGCCGAGCAGCGCATTGGCTAGGAGCAGCAGCGTCCAAGTGCCAGTCGCCGAGAGCCGGCAGAGCTGCAGCAAGTGGTGAATATGCGCGCGGTCAGCCGCCACCGGGCTTCGCCCGCGCAGCAGGCGACGCACCGTGACGGTGAACAGGTCGAACAGCACCAGCCCAACCACCCACAGCATCACCACCGGCGGCACCGCGGCCGTACGCTGAGTCAAGTCGATGGTGAACCAGGCCACCGCGAAGCCGAGGACCAGGCTACCCGAATCGCCCATGAAGGTCCGTCGATGGCGCCAGGGATAAGGCGCGTTGAACAGCAGAAAGCCGGCCACCGCGCCCAGCAGCAGCACGACGACCCGCAACGAATCGGCCTCGCCCAGCCAGAACGCAAACAACGCGAAGTAACCGAGCATCACGGCGACCAGGCCACCGGCCAGCCCGTCGAGCCCATCGAGCATGTTGATGCCGTTGACCACGGCCACCGTCGCAAACACGGTGAACGGTATCGACCAGCCGCCCAGCGCCAGCGGTCCGCCGGAAAAGAGGTCTCCGAGCGCGCGCAGCCGGTGGTCGCCCCAGGTGGCCATCAGCACGGCGGCCAGCAACTGCACTGCCAGCTTGGTGCGCGGCGAAGCCTCGACGAAATCATCGACGAGGCCGATCGTGGCCAGGACCGCCATCAGCACCAGCAGAACCGCGAACTCGCCCAGTCCGCCGAACGAAACGGCAAGCGCGGCGTAGAAGCCGAGAGACAGGGCGATGCCGCCCGTCAACGGAACGGCGTCGTCGTGCCGCTTGCGCCCGCCGGGATGATCGAGCAGCCCGAATCGCTCAGCGGGACGGCGCAGCGCCAGAATCAGCAGTGCGGTGAGAAAGCAGGCGAAAAGCGGCTGCGCGAAAAGAAGCACTCGGAACGAATTTGAAAGGGTGGAACGGCGCGATTATGCCGGCCCGCCTCTCACGCCGATTTCGGCGGCGACTTTGGCCATTCGATCCGCGGCCAGTTAACCCGGGAAACGGCGCGGCAAGCGCTCAAGCGACCATCGCACTTTCTCAGAAGCCGGCTAGGCGCGCGGCACGACGCCCACGATCGCGAGATCGGACCGGCGCAGCACCACGACGCCTTCGCCA
>JBFINI010000150.1:0-7400 GCA_041611275.1 Burkholderiaceae bacterium | reverse complement strand
TCGAGCCGATCATTCCCTGCAGGCCCATCTTCTGCCCGTCCTCGGGCGAAAAGATGCGGGTAACACCGTAGTCGTGCAGTTCCTTGATCTCGGCCGGCACGATCACGCCGCCGCCGCCGCCGAAGACCTTGATGTTCTCGCCGCCGCGCTCGCGCAGCAGGTCGATCATGTATTTGAAGAATTCGACGTGGCCGCCCTGGTAGCTCGACACCGCAATGCCCTGCACGTCTTCCTGCAGCGCCGCGGTGACGATCTGCTCGACCGCGCGGTCGTGGCCGAGATGGATCACCTCGGCGCCCATGCTCTGCAGGATGCGCCGCATGATGTTGATGCTGGCGTCGTGGCCGTCGAACAAGGAGGCGGCAGTGACGAAGCGCACCTTGTGCGTCGGTCGGTAGGAGGCGAGTTTCCTGATTTCTGACAGATCGGTCATGGCGCAGGCTCCTGCGGCGCGGCCGGGCAAGGGTCGCAGAGCCGAGCTTACTGTCTTGGCTGCCGATTGCCTTGCACGCGTCCGCAGGGGCCGCGCGGTTACTCCGCGGCAAGCTCCTGCAGCGGCCGTTGGCGGTGAGCCGCCAAGGCGCCGTCGGCGCTAGTCGGCCAATGCCGGCGCCGGAACGGGCGCGGCTCGATCGGTGGGCTCCTGGTCCTGCAGTTGCCAAGTTTCGCGCAGCAGCCCGAACAGTGCCTTCAGCAGGGGTTCGTCTTCGCGACCGGCGGCGCAGACGAACCACAGGGTGGTGCGCAGACGGGCTGGTTTCCAGATGCAGACTTCGCCGGCCTTGGCGCGGGCGCGCGCCGATTCTTCGCGCATCAGCGACATGCCGACGCCGGAGACGACCAGGTTTTCGATCACCGATTCCTGATCGGCCTCGAGATGCCGCTGCGGCGGTTCGACGCCTTGCTGCTCGAACAGGCGTCTGACCAGTCGGTTGTGCGTGCTGATGGCCGGCGTCAGGATCCACGGCAGCGCGGCGATATCGGCCCAATCCGCGTGTTCGATACGCGCGGCCCAGGCGGCCGGCGCCGTCACGCAGTAGACGAACTCGCGCAGCCGCAGCGCGGTCACGTCGCGACCTGGCGCGTCGCCGAAATAGAAGCTGGCGTCGAGGCGACCTTCGCGCACGCTTTCGAGCGCCGCGCCCGAAACCTCGTGGTGCAGTTCGAGTTCGAGCCGCGGGTGGCGCTGCACGGCCACGGCCAGCAGATCGCCGAGACGGATCGATTGCGGATTGCTGACCGTGCCGATTCGAAGCGTGCCGGCGATTTCGCCGGACAAGCCCTTGGCGGCGCGTTTCATTTCGTTGGCCGCTGCCAGCAGCCTCTGCGCGTGGGCGAGCAGTTCCCGCCCGGCCACGGTCAGAACCATGCCGCTGGCTGCGCGCTCGAACAGGCGCAATTCGAATTCCTGCTCTAACGCCTTGATCTGGCCGCTGACGGCCGGCTGGCTGACATGCAGCCGCTCGGCGGCGCGCGTCAGCTGGCCTTCTTCAGCCACTGCGGCGAACGTACGTAATTGATAGAGCTCCATAAACCCCGGTGTCCCGCCGGCAGCTGGCCAGCGTTGTGCTGCTATGCATCAATCTATATCAGATTTGCCCTCGATTCCATCAGCCAAACGAATGCTAAGCATCTGAAATAGCGATTTTATTTTTCAAATCAACGACCGTAGATTACTTAGGTGCGACGCACTAACCGGTGCGCCGCGTCGCTCAAGAGGAACACACGATGCGCCTCCGTCCCATCGGCCCCGGAATCGGCGGCCTTTACTACTCGCCCCTGTTGCAACAGGACGCACGAATCTTTGAGCCGCCGGTGGTGCGCTCGCTCCCGGTTGCAGACGCACCTGCCGCTCGCAGCGGCCCGCTGAATTCAGCCTGGCGGTCATTCGCTGCGGGCGCGGAACGGTTCGGTCAGCGCCTGATAGCGGTCCGCCTGGCGCAGGCCGAAGCCCAGATCACGCGTGCGCGGGCGATCTACGACGCCGATGGCCAGTTCCGACGCGGCAGGGAGATTGACTCCCGCTACTACTGATCCGATCGCATCGAACGGAGACTGCAATGGCGACCTGGACACTCAAGCTCGGCAATTCGGGATTCTTCGATCTTCTGCACTGGCGTCGGCCGGCGGCGAAAGCGCCCGCCGTTTCGCGCCAGGTGGGCGAACGTCGCGCGCAGGCCATGCGCGGCTTCTTCCCGAAACTTTCGGCATGGCTCGCGCACCACAGCTACCTCGCCGAGATGCGCGAAGTCGACCGCTATCTTTCGCAGGCGAACAACATGTTTGATCTCGAGCGGCGCATCCGCCGCATCGAGCATCAGGCGGGCCTCTTCCGCTTCGACTGATTTCGTTTCGCAGCCGTGGCGCGGGCCGGCTGCTCGCTATTGCGTCGACGCGGACCGCTGCCGGTTTTCGGCAAGGCTCGCCGCGTGACCTTGCGCGGCGCAGTGCGCTTCAATCCTTCGAAGAACAGGTCGACCAGCGACGGCGCGCTGGCACCGAGGTCATAGTCGCCCGGCGCTTCGCAGGCATCGCGCATCAGCCCACCGATAAACGCATACAGGCCGCGCGCTGCCAGTTCGACATCGGTGTCGGCCGGCAGTTGACCCTTCTTCACCGCCAGACGGAAAGCCGCAGCGCACTGGCCGATGCACTGCTCGCGATCGCGCAGGTGCTGCTCCTGCACCGGCAGCAACTCCGCAGTGTATTCGCAGCGCAGGAACACGACGTCGAACACTGCGCGCGTGCGTTCACTGGCGGCCAGGTGCAACAGCGCGCGCACGGCGAGATCGCGCGCCCTGCCCAGTGGATCTTGCTGAGCAGCGTCGGTCAGCGCTTCGAGCGCCGCATCCATCGGCATCTCGACGCGTTCGACCATCGCCTTGAACAGCTCGGCCTTGCTGCGGAAGTGCCAGTAGATGGCGCCGCGCGTGACGCCGGCCTCGTCGGCGACTTCTGCCAGCGACGTGTGGCCGACGCCGCGGCTGCGGAACACGCGCTCGGCCGCATCGAGCAGCTGCTCGCGTGTGGCCAGCGCTTCCTCGCGCGTCTTCCTCGCCATCGGTCTGCCTGCCTTATGGTTTGCTGGCCGCGCCCAGCCACGGCGCCGCTGTCGACCGCCGCCGCAGGCTGCGGAATCTTTGTGCCGCAAATCCGCGACCGGTCGCTTTAACAAACATTCAAGATTGTATGTATATTTTCGCCCGTTTGCTCGCTTGATCTGGAACGAACCTCCTGCAGGAAATCCACTATGCCGATCCCCTCTTTCTCCGCGCGCGGTGCGCGCGCGCTGGCGCTCGCGGCCGCGGCTGCGCTGCTTGCGGCCTGTGGCCGCGGAGGCCCTCCTCCCGGCGGCCCGGGTGGATTTCCGCCGGCGCCGGTGGCACTGATGTAGGTCAAGACGCAGACCGTGCCGATCCGCTTCGAGTTCGTCGGCCAGACGGCGGGCAGCAAGGAAGCCGAAGTGCGCGCGCGGGTGCAGGGCATCCTGGAGAAGCGCGCTTACCAGGAAGGCGGTCGCGTCAAGGCGGGCCAGCCGCTTTTCGTCATCGATCCCAAGCCCTACGCGGCGCAGGCCGAGCAGGCCGCCGCGGCGCTCGCCCAGGCGCAGGCGGAGCATGCGCAGGCAAGACGCAATCTTGAACGACTGAAGCCCCTGGTTGGCGATGCGGCGATCAGCCGGCGCGAGTACGACGACGCGGTCTCCGCTGAGGAGGCGGCTGCGGCGGCGGTCAAGCAGGCGCAGGCGCGACTGACCGAGGCGCGGCTGAATCTGTCGTATACGAACGTGACAGCGCCCGTCTCCGGCGTCGCCAGTCGTTCGCTGAAGTCTGAGGGCAGCCTGGTTGCCCCCGGCGCCGACAGCCTGCTGACGACGATCTCGCAACTCGATCCCCTGTACGTGAACTTCAGCATTGCCGAGAACGAACAGCTGCGCATCGACCGGCTGCGCGCCGAGGGCAAGCTGGTCGTGCCGGATGCCAAGCGCGGCGGCTATGCGATCCGCATCGTGCTGGCCGACGGCCACCCGTTCCCGCGCAAGGGCAAGTTGTCGTTCATCGATCCGCGCATCGACCCTGCGACGGGCTCGTTCAGCGCCCGCGCCGAGGTCGCCAATCCGGACGGCACGCTGCGGCCCGGCCAGTTCGTGCGCGTGATCGTCGAGGGCGCCGAGCGGCCGGACGCGATCGTCGTGCCGCAGCGAGCGGTGATGGAAGGTCCGCAGGGCAAGTTCGTCTACCTCGCCGGCAAGGCGGCCGACGGCAAGGACGTGGCGCTGCCACGTCCGCTCGTCGTCGGCGACTGGGTCGAGCTCGGCGGCGACAGGCTGTGGATCGTCGAATCCGGGTTGAAGCCTGGCGATCGGGTCATCGTCGAAGGTATGGCCAAGATCTTCCCGGTCCCCGGCGGTGCGCCGATCATGCTCGGGCCGCCACCCGGGGCGTCCGGCGGGCCAGGGCCACCGGCAGCGGCTGGCGAAGCAAAGAAAGCCGCCGAGGCGAAGAAATAGCCACGATCAACTGAGGCCGCTCGCCGCGAGCGATTCAGGCGGCGCGCGCCCGGGCCGAAGGAATTCCCATGTTCTCCCGCTTCTTCATCGATCGCCCGATCTTCGCCGCGGTGCTGTCGATCTTCATCGTGCTCGCCGGCCTCGCCGCGATGCGCGTGCTGCCGATCGCGCAGTACCCGGAGATCGCGCCACCGGTGGTCACCGTGCAGGCGGTGTATCCGGGTGCCTCGGCCACCGTGCTCGAGCAGACGGTCGCCGCGCCGCTGGAAAACGCGATCAACGGCGTCGAGGGCATGCTGTACATGAGTTCGAACTCGGCTTCGAACGGCGTGGTGCAGATCCAGGTCACCTTTGACATCGGTACCGACGTCGACCAGGCGGCGCTGAACGTCAACAACCGCGTCAAGCAGGCCGAGGCGCGGCTGCCGCAGGAAGTGCGCCGGCAGGGCGTGACGGTGGAAAAAGGCAGTTCGTCGTTCCTGCAGGTGCTGGCGTTCTTCTCGCCCGACGGCCGCTATGACGATCTGTTCACGTCGAATTACGTGACGCTGAACGTGCTCGATCAACTGAAGCGCGTGCCCGGCACGACCAACGTGCAGATCTTCGGCGCCAAGGACTACGCAATGCGCATCTGGGTGCGTCCCGACCGCCTGGCGCAGCTGAAACTGACCACCGGCGACCTGGTGCGGGCGATCAACGAGCAGAACGCGCAGTTCGCCGCCGGCAAGGTCGGCCAGCCGCCGAGCGAGAGCGGGCAGGAGCTCGTCTACACCATCACCACGCAGGGACGGCTGGCCGACGCCGAGGAGTTCGGCAACATCATCGTGCGCGCCGGCGCCGACGGCTCGACGCTGCGGCTGCGCGACGTGGCGCGCATCGAACTGGGCAGCAAGGACTACGAGTTCATCGGCCGCTACAACGGCAAGAGCGCGACGCTGGTCGGCATCTTCCTGCAGCCCGGCGCCAATGCGCTCGATGTCGCCAATGAGGTCAAGACGACCGTCGCGCAGCTCGCCGAACGCTTTCCGCAGGGGCTTTCTTATGCGATCCCGTACGACACCACGCGCTTCGTCGAGGTGTCGATCCGCGAGGTGCTGAAGACGCTCGGCGAGGCGATGCTGCTGGTGTTCGCCGTCGTGTATCTGTTCCTGCAGAACTGGCGCGCCACGCTGATCCCGATCATCGCCGTGCCGGTGTCGCTGCTCGGCGCCTTCGCCGGACTGTTGATGCTCGGCTATTCGATCAACACGCTGACGCTGTTCGGCATGGTGCTGGCCATCGGCATCGTCGTCGACGATGCGATCGTCGTGCTGGAGAACGTCGAGCGGATCATGCACGAGGAGCACATGCACGCGCGCGAGGCGGCGATCGAGGCGATGCGCGAGGTCACCGGGCCGGTGATCGCCATCGTGCTGGTGCTCGTTGCCGTGTTCGTGCCGATTGCGTTTCTCGGCGGGCTGACCGGCGAGCTTTATCGCCAGTTCTCGATCACGATTTCGATCGCGGTGGTGATTTCCGGCATCGTCGCGCTGACGCTGACTCCGGCGCTGTGCGTGCTGATGCTCAAGCGCGAGCACAAGAAGCCGGGCCGCTTCTTCACCTGGTTCAACGGCTTCTTCGACCGCCTGCGGCTGCGCTACACCAGCGGCGTGATCTGGATGATCCGCCGCGGCGCGATCGCCTTGCTGCTGTTCGGCGGCATGGTGGCCATCGCTTCCGGCCTGTGGCGCATCACGCCCGGCTCGCTCGTGCCCGACGAGGATCAGGGCTTCTTCATCGCCGCCGTCGTCTTGCCCGACGCGTCGACCCTGCAGCGCACCGACAAGGTCGTCAACGAGGTGGTCGAGATTTTGAGGAGCAATCCGGTCAACGAGGACGTGGTCGCCTTCACCGGCTTCGACTTCATCGGCGGCAGCTTCCGCAACAACGCGGCGACCATCTTCGTCACGCAGAAGCACTGGGACGAGCGCACGGTGGCCACGCCGCAACTGGTCGGCGAGTTCTTCATGAAGACGGCGCACATCAAGGAGGGGCTGGTGCTGGCCTTCGCGCCGCCGCCGATCTTCGGTCTGGGCGCCACCGGCGGCTTCGAGTTCTATATCCAGAACCGCGGCGAGGGCGGGCCGAAGAAGATGGCCGAAGTGATGCAGCAGATGCAGGGCGCACTGAATTCGAGCCCGGTGCTGGGCGGGGCGCAGTCGCTGTGGCGGGCCAACGTGCCGCAGCTGTACGTCGACGTCGACCGCGAGAAGGCAAAGACGCTCGGCGTGCCGGTCGACGAGGTGTTCAGCACGTTATCGGCCACCCTCGGCAGCTTCTACGTCAACGACTTCAACAAGTTCGGCCGCACCTGGCAGGTGCTGATGAGCGCCGAGCCCGCTTACCGCAACCGGCCCGACGACATCGGCGCAGTGTGGGTGCGCTCGAGTCGCGGCGAGATGGTGCCGCTGCGCGCGCTGGCCGAGGTGAAGTTCTCCTCAGGCCCGGATTCGCTCGACCGCTTCAACAACCTGCCGGCGGTGAAGATTCTCGGCCAGGGCGCACCAGGCGTCAGTTCGGGCCAGGCGATCGCCGAGGTCGAACGCATCGCGCGCGAAGTGCTGCCTTCGGACTTCAGCTTCGACTGGGGCGGCGCTTCGTTTCAGGAGAAGAAAACCACCGGCACCGCGGGTCTGGCCATTGGCATGGCGGTGATCATGGTGTTCCTGATCCTTGCCGCGCAGTACGAGCGCTGGTCGCTGCCGTTCTCGGTGCTGATGGCGCTGCCGTTCGGCACCTTCGGCGCGCTGGCCTCGGTGTGGCTGCGCGGGCTGACAAACGACGTGTACTTCCAGATCGGGCTGGTGACGCTGCTCGGACTGGCGGCGAAGAACGCGATCCTGATCGTCGA
>JBFINI010000149.1:0-7430 GCA_041611275.1 Burkholderiaceae bacterium | reverse complement strand
GTGCAGTGTCGCCACCGCCAGGTCTTCGGACATCTCGCCGGAGAGCACCAGCACTGGCAGGTCGGCGTCGTACTCGCGCGCCACCTTCAGCGCCCGAAACGAATCCAAGCTCGGCAGGTTGTGGTCGGTGATCACCGCGTCGATGTTGCCCGCGTTCAACGCGGCACGCAGGCCGGCTTCGTCTTCGACCCGTTGGGCCGAGATGCCCTCCGCGCCAAGCGCCGGGTCGGTCAGCAAGTGGGCGAGCGCCACCTCGTAGTCGAGGTCCGAGTCCTCGACGACGACCAGGTGCAGCGGTGCTTTCGCTTCGTTGGGCATCTCGCGGGACCGATTCTGCTCGAATTTCAGTCGGTGGCGCGTCGGCGGTTAATTGGGGCAGTCCCGCAACGCGGAGCGGCCATTCAGTGCACAGGCGGCCCGGCCCCCGCTGTCAGCGCGCTGCACTGATCTCGCGCAGCACCTGCGCGTGAATGGGCCCGGCGGTGGCAACCAACGAAGGCTGGGCGAGCGGGTTGCCGCCCGACCAGCTGGTGACCTGGCCGCCGGCGCCTTCGACGACGGGCACGATCGCGGCGACGTCCCAGTAGGCCAGCGTCGGATCGAGCATCACGTCGGCGCCGCCGGTGGCCAATGCAAAGTAGCCGAAGCAATCGCCCCAGGTGCGGTAGAGCCGGGCGCGGCGGATCAACGCGGCGGCGGCATCGCCGCCGTGCTGCTCGCCGTTTTCCCAATGCGCCGTGGCCAGTACGGTGGCGTCTTCGATCCGCTCGCAACGGCGCACACTGGCCGGGCGCTGGCTGCCGTCCGCCGCATAGAGCGTCGCGCCACCGCGATGGCCGATCAACGCAAGGCCGGCGGCCGGATGGGCGATGGTGCCGAGGATCGGCGCGAAACCATCGCCGTCGTCGCGTTCGAGCGCGATCAGCGTGCCGAACAGGAAGCAATGGCTGATGAAAGCGCGCGTGCCGTCAATCGGATCGAGGATCCAGCGATAGCGGCGACCACGGCGTTCGCCATATTCCTCGCCGATGACGCCATGCTCCGGATATTGACGCTCGATCAGCCCGCGCATTGCGCGCTCGGCGCCGCGGTCGGCGGCTGTCACCGGCGTGGCGTCCGCCTTGCTGCTGACGGATACGCCGCGCAGGAACAGTGGCTGGATGACGGCGAAGGCGGTGCCGATCAGCCGGTGCATGAACGGAACGAATTCGCGCCGCTCAGGTGCACTGATCGGTGCGCTGAAGTGGGCGTTGGATGGTGGGGCAGATCGGTGGGTCGGCGGATTCATGCGGCGATTATCGGGCAGTGTGCGGCCCGCCTAGCCGCCACGTTGAATCGGCAGGCCGGCGGCACGGTCGCCCACATGCGCGCCGGCCGTCCATGCGGGTCGCGTACAGTCGCGGCCGATGCTCGAAATTGCCTTCACCGTATTCGGCGCTGGCGTCACCTGGCTGGAGGTCGTCGCGTTCGTGCTGGCGCTCGGGTGCGTGGTGCTCAACGTGCTGGAAATCCACTGGGCATGGCCGCTGGCGATCGCCGCCAGTCTGCTCTATGCGTGGCTGTTCTTCGAAAGCCGGCTGTACGGCGACGTGGCTGTACAGACATTCTTCGTCATGTCCTCGGTCTGGGGCTGGTACCAGTGGTTGTTCGGCCGCCGCCGCAGCAGCACGGGTTCCGCGACAGCGCTTCGCATCGCCGAACTCGGTGCCCGGCGTCGCCTTGCTGTCGTTGCCCTGTGGCTGGCGCTATGGCCAGTGCTCGGAGCGCTGCTGGAGCGTTTCACCGATACCGACGTGCCATATTTCAATGCCTTCCCGACCGTCGGCAGCTTCATCGGCCAGATCCTGCTGGCGCTGAAGTTCGTCGAGACCTGGCCGGTATGGCTGGTCGTCAACGTCGTCAGCATCGTCCTGTACGCCAGCAAGGCGCTGTGGTTGACTGCGCTGCTCTACGCGGTCTTCGGCTTGCTGGCGATCGCCGGCTGGCGGCGCTGGCGCAGGTTTGCCGGATGAGTGCCGCCCGGCTGCGACCGATGCTTGCGCCTGCCGCGGCTGATGTCGCCCACAGAGCGGTGCCAGCGAGGTGAGCCGCGCCGTGCGCCGGGTGGCGATCATCGGTGCCGAGTGCGTCGGCAAGACCGAACTCGCGCAGCGGTTGGCCGAGATGCTGCCCGGGCTGTGGGTGCCCGAGTATCTGCGCGAATTCTGCGATGCTCTGGCGCGGACGCCGCACCCCGATGAGCAATCGCTCATCCTTGCGGAACAACTGGCGCGCGAGGTGCAGGCCAGCACCGTGGCCGAGGCGCGAAGCGTCGCCTGGATCCTGGCCGATTCGGCGCCGCTGGTCACCGCCGCCTACAGTGAACTGCTGTTCGCCGACAGGTCGCTGTATGCGCAGGCCATGGCCCACCACACCTGCTACGACGCGACGCTGCTGCTGACGCCTGACTTGCCGTGGATCGCCGATGGAATCCAGCGCGACGGTCCGGCCGTGCGCGACGCCTTTCACGACCTGCTGCTGCTGCGCCTGCGGGAAGCACGGTTGCCGTTTTCACTGATCGGAGGAATCGGCGAGGCGCGCTGGCGCGCCGCCCTCGCCTTGCTGCGCGGCCTATAATTTCTCCTGCACGCTAGGGGTCCCGCATAAATCTGCTGCGCGTTAAGGCGCGGCGGTTCGACCCGGCGAATTCGGCCGGCGCGAACGGGTGAGAAAGTCCCTTGGAACCTGACCAAGTTAATCCTTGCGCAGGGAAGCGTTGGCAGCGGTCCTTCCGTCCTTCGCCGTTCAGGCCCGTTGCCCTCGCCGACCTGCCGTTGTGGTGGAGCCGTTGGCGATGGCAACGAATGCAGTTGGAGTCCTGTCCCGCTTTGCGGCGGCAATCGTTTGCGCCGCCGGCGGCGTGGCTGCGGCGCAAGGCGGCACCACGCTGCCGCGCGTGGTCATCGAGACGCAGGCGCCGCCGGCCGAGTTGCGCCGGATCGATGCCAATGCGCTGAGCAGCGCGCCGCTGTCTGAAACACCGTTGGCCGCCGGTGTCATCGACGCCGAGCGGCTGCGCGAGCGCGGGGCGACGAGCCTGTCGGCAGCGATTCGCGACGAGCCGGCCGCTGGCGACGCCTACAACACGATCGGCTACATCGAATCGCTGCAGGTGCGAGGCTTCCGCCTCGACAGCCTGCTCAACTACCGCCGCGATGGACTGCCGCTGTCGAACCACGCCCCGATCGCACTGGAAAACATCGAGGCGATCGAGATCGTCAAGGGCGTGGCCGGTGTGCTAGGCGGCAGCGGTACTCCAGGCGGGCTGATCAACTACCGCCTCAAGCAGCCGACCGAGACACCGCTGCGCTCGCTGCTGACCGAAATTTCGGAACGCGGCACGGTGCTGGCGCATGGCGACTTCGGAGGTCGTCTGGGCGGCGGCACGGCCGGCTATCGCATCAATGTCGCCGCCAGCGAGCGCCGACCGCACGCGCGCGAGGCCGACGGCGAGCGGCGTTTCATCAGCGGCTACTTCGACTGGCGTCTCGGTGCTGCGACCACGCTGGTGGCCGAATTCGAGCACCACTCGGTGCGCCAGATCAGCGTGCCGGGTTTCGGACTGTTCGACGTCGATGGCGACGGCACCGCGGAGACACAGCCGGCGCCGATTTCACCGCGGCTCAATCTGAACGCGCAGCCGTGGAGCCTGCCGTTCGAAAGCCGCGCCAGCAGCGGCTCGCTGCGCTGGCGGCAGCAGCTTGCGCAGCACTGGCGCGCCGAGGTGCAGGCAGCGGCACAGCGCATCCGCACCCACGATCGCATCGCCTTTCCGGACGGCTGCAGCAGCGGCCCGCAGTATGTCTATCCGGGCCTGTGCGGCAACGGCGATGTCGATATCTACGACTTCCGCAGCGATGACGAACGCCGACGCACGCGCACGCTCGACGCCGTTGTCGCCGGCACGGCGGCCACGGGGTTCATTGAGCACGAACTGCGCTTCGGCGCCCGGCGCACGCGTTATTCGGAACGCTATCCGCCGCTGCAGGCCTACAACTTCGTCGGCACGAGCAATGTGTTCGCGCCGGTTCTGCTGCCTGCCGATCCGACGCCGAGCGTGCCGAACACACTGTCCGATCTGAAGATCGACGAGCTCTCGGCGTCTGACGTGCTGCGCGCCGGCCGAGCGTCGTTGTGGCTCGGCGCGCGCTGGGTGCGGCTCGAGCGGGCCAGCGTGCGCAGCGACGGCACCGAGGCGACGCAGTTCGAGCAGTCCTTCGTCACGCCCTGGTTGGCGCTCGGCTGGCAGCCGTGGACCGGTGGCTTCGGCTACGTGTCGTTCGGCCGCGGCGTCGAGATCGAATCGGTGCCGAACCGCCCGGACGAATTCAGCAACTTCGGCGCCGCCTTGCCGGCGCTGAAAAGCGAACAGGTCGAATTCGGCTTCAAACAGGTCTGGGCCGAAGGCCACGGTCTGGCGCTGGCGCTGTTTTCGATCGACAAGCCGTACGGCGACGATCTGCTGCAGCCTGACGGGCGCAGGCTGCGTGTGGCCGGCGCGCGCGAGTCGCGGCATCGCGGACTCGAAGTTGCGGCAGCGCTGCAGGCTACCCGCGCCCTGCGGCTCGAGGGTCGCGCTGCCTGGATCGACGCCAAGACCACCCGCGCGATCGATCCGGCCCTGATCGGCAAACGAACCACCAACGTCGCGCCGTTTGCCGCCTCGCTGGCGGCGGCCTGGAAGATCGACGCAGTGCCCGGTCTGCAGCTGAACAACCTGCTGACCTACAGCGGGCGCAAACCGGTAACGGCCGACAACGCGGTCGAGCTACCGTCGTACTGGCAGTGGGACATCGCCGCGAGCTACCGCTGGCGCTGGGCAGGTGCGCGGATGACGCTCGCCGCCGGCCTCGACAATGTGACCGACCGCCGATACTGGCGCGAGGCGCCGACGCAAAGCTGGGGCGGTATCTACCTGTTCCCGGCGCCGCCGCGCAGCGCGCGTCTGTCGATAAGCGCTTCCTGGTGAGCGGCTGCAGCGGCTCAATGCGCGTGCGCGCCGTCCTCGGCATGCTCGTCGGCATTGCCGGTGCCGAGGCCGTTGGCCGGCAGCAGCCGCGTCTTCGACAGCACGCCGGCTGATTCGAGAATCGGGTAGGCGATCGAGCAGAACAGCGAATTGACCCGCTTGAAGTCGCTCAACAGGTCCAGATGCAGCGAGCTGGTCTCGATGGACTGCGGCGTGTTGCCCGAGAGCCGCTGCAGGTGATTGTCGGCGTAGCGCATTTCCAGTTCGCGGAAGTCGACCTTCTCGGCGATCAGTTGCTGGGCACTTTTCAGGTCGCCGTTCAGGAACACCGCCACGGCCAGCTTCAGGTTGCCGAGCAGGCGCTGATGCAGTTCCTCGATCTCGGTCATGCCGGCCGCCGAGAAAGACAGGCCCCGCTCGATCTTCTTCTCGGCGACATCGAGCAGCATGCGCTCGATGATGTCACCGACATGCTCCATGTTGATCGTGAACTGCATGATGTCCGCCCAGCGCTTCGACTCGGCAGATTCCAGCTCCTCGCGGCTGACCTGGGTCAGGTATAGCTTGATCGCCGTGTACAGGCGGTCGATCTCGTCGTCGCGGGCGCGCAGCCGCTCGGCCAGCGCGAAGTCGTTGCTCTTCAGCGTCACCAGCAGGCCGGCCAGCATGTCCTGCACAGCGTCGGCCAGGCGGATTGCCTCCCTTGCGGCGTTGCCGATGGCCAGCGCCGGCGTGCCCAGCGCCGTCGGGTCGAGGTGCCGTGGCGTGCCGGGCAGGGCTTCGGTCGGCGGTGCTGGCAGCCAGCGCTCGATCACGCGCGCAAAACTGCCGGTCAACTGCACGAAGACCAGAGCCAGCGCGACATTGAATGCGAGGTGGAAGTTGACGACCATCGACTTCGGATCCGTACCGAGCCAGGTCAGCCACTCGGGCGCCCAGCCAAGCAGCGGCAGCGCGATCGTCACGCCGACGATCTTGAACAGCAGATTGCCCAGCGGCACGCGGCGCACCACCGGGCCGGAGCGCAGCGTGGTCAGCACGGCGAGCAGTCCGCTGCCGAGGTTGGCACCGAGCACGATCGCCAGCGCGACGTCGACCGTGAAGACCTTAGTGGCGGCCAGTGTCGCTGTGAGCAGCACCACGGCGAGTCCGGAATAGCTGATCACCGCGGCGATAACGCCAATCAGCACGTCGAGCAGCGAATCGCCGGTCAGCTCGGCGAACAGGAACTGCACGCCGACCGCCTGCGTCAGCGGTGCGGTGGCCTGAATAATGAGCTGCAGCGCGAGGATCATCACCCCCAGGCCGAGGGCGATCTTGCCGGCCTGGCCGGTGACTTCCTTGCGTCGCGACAGGTAGGTGGTCACGCCGGCGACGATCAACAGCGGCGACAGCCAGGTCAGATTCAAGGCGAAGAACTGCACCATCAGCGCGGTACCGACGTCAGCGCCGAGCATGACGGCCAGCGCTGCCGAGGTGGCGATCAGCCCCTGGCCGACGAAGCTCGACACCAGCAGCGCAGTGGCGGTCGAGCTTTGCAGCAGGCCGGTGACGCCGATGCCGGCGAGCATGGCACGCGAGCGGCGATCGACGCTGCGGCGGAGCACCTGGCGCAGGTTGGCGCCAAATACGCGCAGCACACCCGTGCGCACGATGTGCGTGCCCCAGACCAGCAGGGCGATAGCGGCCAGCAGATTCAGCAGCGCATGCAAGGTGCGCACCTCTTCAATCGCAATGCCGTCGCCGCGCCCACAACGGGCGCGGGCGACCGCAGGAAAATCCTTCGCCGGCGCCGCGCCGGCCGCGACCTCACCAAGGCAGGGAATAGGTCTTGATGTTGGTGAACGATTTCATCGCCTCGAGCACACCTTCCTTGTGGCCGAGCCCGGAGTCCTTGATGCCGCCAAACGGCGTCAGTTCGAGCCGGTAGCCCGGCACCTCACGGACATTGACCGTGCCGACGTTCAGTTCGGAAACAAAGCGGGTGATGTGCTCGAGACGATGGGTACATACCGCCGAGGACAGACCATAGGCCGTGCCGTTGGCGAGGCGTATCGCCTCGTCGATGTCGGCGAAACGGATGACCGGCGAAACGGGGCCGAAGGTCTCTTCGCGCACCAGTTTCATCTCCGGCCGAACCTGATCGAGCACCGTCGGCGAATACAGGGCACCGCGGCGTACATTACCGGCGAGCAGCCGCGCGCCCTGCGCAACCGCTTCGTTGACGCGCGACTCGAACTCGGTGGCCGCGGCTTCGTCGATGACCGTGCCCATGTCGGTGGCCGGATCGAGCGGATCGCCGTACTTGACCTTGGCGGTGGCCGCCAGCAGTCGCTCGACGAACGCATCGGCGACGCGTTCGTGCACCAGCATGCGCTTGACCGCCGTGCAGCGCTGGCCGGAGTTCTTGTACGAGCCGCTG
>JBFINI010000148.1:0-7498 GCA_041611275.1 Burkholderiaceae bacterium | reverse complement strand
TGTCGCGGCGAGGGGGTTGGCCAGCATCCCCTTCTCGTCGAAGCGCTCTCGGGCCAGCATCTCGAGCTCCGGGCCCCAGTAGACGAGGTCCGGCTCCCAGTCGTCCGCCCGGCCCCCGGCGAAGCCGAAGGTCTGGAATCCCATGTCCTCCATGGCGACGGTGCCGGCGAGGACGATCAGGTCGGCCCAGGAGAGGTTGCGGCCGTACTTCTGCTTGATCGGCCAGAGGAGCCGCCGGGCCTTGTCGAGATTGGCGTTGTCGGGCCAGCTGTTCGTCGGCTCGAAGCGCTGCTGGCCACCGTCCGCGCCGCCCCGGCCGTCGGCCACGCGGTAGGTGCCCGCGGCGTGCCAGGCCATGCGGATGAAGAACGGACCATAGTGGCCGTAGTCGGCCGGCCACCACTCCTGCGAGTCCGTCATCAGGGCGCGCAGATCCTTGATCACGGCGTCGAGGTCGAGGGTCTTGAATTCCTCGGCGTAGTTGAACCCTTCGTCCATCGGGTCCGACAGCGAGGAGCGCTGGTGCAGGATGCCCAGGTTCAGCTGGTTGGGCCACCAGTCGCGGTTGCTCTGAAAACCGGACACCATCTTCTGCGTCACGCCGCCCGAGAACGGGCACTTCGGTTCGTCTGCCATGCTGATCTCCCTTGGCTGTTTGCACTCGGCGATGAGGTGCAATCTAGAGTTCTTGCGCCGATCGAGCAACGACATTCTGCCAATGGGATCCATAGCGAGATTCAATGAAGCCGCCGAGCCCCGCGTGTTGCCGTGATTCGTCCGCGATCAGGCTATGCGCCTGCATGCTCCCGGTGAGCGCCACGGTCGCGCGCACAGGCTGCCGGAAAGGCAGTCAGGCGGTCGCTTGATTGATCGCTATGGGCTGGCCCGCTGTGGAGCCCACGGTTGCAGGATCGCTTGGGTTCGATCAGCTTCATTCACGAAGCGACCGGATCGTTCGACCAGGTATTCGCGACGCCGCACGCAATTCGAACCGCTCTGAGTCCGCGGTCTTGCCTGCCCGTCGCCAAGACCGTTCCGGCGCTCACGCCATTGCGGCCTGCGGCGCCCTGCCAATTTAGCGGGCATCAAGGCCGCGTCCGAGCGTAGTCCGCATCATCGGTGCATGAGTCCGGCCGGCCCGGCGCTGTCGTTCGCGCCTCTCGACCCCGATCCGCAACATGCGGTGGCCCGCGCGCTGCGTGCGCTCGATCGCACAATCGATCGCCTCTGCGGCGCGGCGGCCAATCCGCTGCGCCAGCTCGGCGCACTGGCAATGTTCTGTTTCTGGATTTCGGCGGGCAGCGGCACGTACCTCTACATCTACTTCGATACCGCGGCAGCCGGCGCGCTGCGTTCGGTGCAGGCGATGCAGGACCATCCGTTCAACGGGTTGGTGCACAGCCTGCACCGCTATTCGTCGTTCGCCTTTCTGGCCACGATGCTGCTGCATCTCGTGTACGAGTGGATCAAGGGACGTTATCGTGGCTTTCGCTGGTTCTCCTGGCTGACCGGAGTGCCGCTCATTTGGCTGGCGGTCGCCTGCGGCATGGTCGGCTACTGGCTGGTGGCCGATACACGCGCGCAGTACGTGGCTGCCAGCCTGGGTGAATGGCTCGGCGCGGTGCCCGGGGTGGGCGCCTCGATGATGCGTAACTTCGTCACCGAAGAGGCGATCTCCGACCGGCTGGTCTCGCTGCTGATGTTCCTGCACATCGGCGTCGCATTGCTGGTGCTGCTCGGCGTATGGGTGCACCTGGCCCGACTGGTGCGTCCGGTCACGCAGCCGCGGCGGCGCGTCGGTGCGAGCTTCGTGCTGACGATGCTGGGACTGATTGCGCTGCTGCCGGCGCTGGCTACGGTGCCCGCGGACTTTTCGCGCGTGCCCGATCCGGTTCCCGTCGACTGGTTGGTCTACGGCGTGTTGCCCCTGATGCAGGCCACATCGCCGTTGGTGGCGTGGAGTGTGGTCGTTGCCCTGACGGTGCTGATCGCTGCGCTGCCATGGGCCGGGCGGCTCAGCACGGCGCGGGTGGCGCCGCTCGCCCCGGCACAAGTCGATCCCGCAAACTGCAACGGCTGCCGCCGATGCTTCGACGATTGCCCGTACGGTGCGGTGGAGATGGTGCCGCACCCCGATCGACGCCAGCGCGAGATGGCGCAGGTGATCAGCGAGCAGTGCGCGGCCTGCGGCATCTGTGTCGGCGCCTGCCCGTCATCGTCGCCGTTCCGATCCGTGGCCGAACTGGTGACCGGCATCGATCTGCCGCAACGTCCGCTCGATCAATTGCGCGAGCGCTTCAAGGCCGGCCTTGCGCAAAGCCAGACGCCAGCGCCTCTGGTTGTTATCGGTTGCGATCATGGCGCGCGCGTTGACGGCTTGCTGGCGAATGACGCGGACGGCGTCATCGCGTTGTCGCTGCCATGCAGTGCGGCGCTGCCACCGGCTTTCGTGCAGTACGCGCAGCAGGAAGGCGCGGCCGCGGTGCTGGTGGCCGACTGTGGCGAACACGGCTGTGCCTATCGCCTCGGTGCCCGCTTTACACGCGAGCGACTGCAGGGTCGACGCGAACCGTATCTGCGCGAGCAGGCGCGCGGCTTTGCGCGCGTCATCAGTGCCAGTACCGGCGAGGAAGCGGCGCTGCGTGCCGCGGCGGCACGTCTGGTGATCGAAGCTCGGCGCGCCGTTGCGAGGGCGACTCATGGCTGAACCACGGTCGCCGAGGCGCGCCGATAGCGCCGCGAGCTCCACTGAGGCGAGCGCGCTCGGCAGCCGCGGCTCGCCGCTCCAACCGTTGCGCTGGATCGGTCAGGCGCTGCTGTACGGCGCCTTTGCGGCCTTCGTGGGCTACTGCTCGACTTCGCCGCACTATCGGTTGCTCGCCGAAGACGAAGCGCTGCTGCGCCTGTCGCTGCTGCATCCGGGCAAGCCGAAAGGCGACTGCCGGACGCGCAGCGCCGAGGAACTGGCCAAGATGCCGCCGCAGATGCGCGCGCCGCTGGATTGCCCGCGCGAGCGATCGCCGGTGGTGGTGCGGGTCGATCTCGATGGCCGTACGGTGATCGACGCGACGTTTGCCCCGGCCGGCCTGCGCAGGGACGGCGCTTCGGCCGGTTATCGGCGGCTGGCAATCAGCGCCGGCACGCACACGCTGCGCGTGCAGATGAACGACGACGCGCGGCGCAGCGATTTCGCCTACGAGCGCAGCGAGACGCTCAACGTCAAACCTGGCCAGATCGTGCTGATCGACTTCAACGCGTCGCGGGGAGGACTGCTGATCCGATGAAATCAACTCTTGGGCTTGATGCTGCGATGCGTTTGCTCGCCTGGCCATTGCGTCTGCCGGCGACCGTGCATGTGGCGCGCTACGAACTGCGCATCGCCAGCGGCGAACGCCGACGACTGGCGGCGGCCTGGCTGTGGCTGGCGATCGCCGCCTTGCTGGCCAGCGGTGTGTTTTCGATTCTCCTGGTCGCTGCGCGCACGCCGTTCGTTCAGCCTTGGCTTCCCGGCGCGGATTTCTTCCATGTCGCGCTGGTTGTGCACGTCGATCTGTCGGTGCTGGTGTGGTTCGCTGCATTTGCCGGCGTGCTGTGGAGTGCCGCGGGCAGTGAGCGATGGCTGGGGATGGCCTGGACCGCTTGGGGACTGGCGCTGCTCGGCGCGGTGGCGATGGCTGCCGCGCCCTTTCTTGATCCGGGTGCTCCGGTGATGGCCAACTACGTGCCGGTGGTCGACAGCGGGCTGTTCCTGTGGGGCCTGCTGATGGTTGGCGTGGCCTTCGGCCTGGCGGCGCTGCGGGCGCTGGCCGTACCGCAGAAAGTGGGACTGTCGCTTGATCCGGAAGGCGCGCTGCGCTTCGGACTGAACACGGCCGCAGTGGCGGCGGCGATGGCGCTGCTGGCGCTCGGCGGGTCGTGGCTGGCGGTATCGACGGCGCTCGATGCCAGGACGTACTACGAGCTGCTGTTCTGGGGTCCCGGCCATGTCATCCAGTTCTGCTGGAGCCTGGTGATGATGGTGGCCTGGCTGTGGCTCGCCAACCTGTGCGGCGCGAGGGTGCCGCTTAGTCCGCGTGTGGTGGTGCTGCTGTTTGGCATCGGTCTGCTTGCCGTGTTCATCACGCCGCTGATCTACCTGGCCTTCGACGTCGCCTCGGTCGAGCACCAGAAGCTGTTCACCTGGCAGATGCGTTTCGGCGGCGGGCTCGCGATCGTGCCGATCGCCATTGCGGTACTGATCGGCCTGCTGCGTGCCGATCGCGCGGTGGGCGAGCCGAAATCGGCGGAATTGGCCGCCTGCAACAACGCACTGTGGGCCTCGGTGTTGCTGTTTTCCGCCGGCGGGCTGATCGGATTCCTGATCAAGGGCTCGGATGTGCGCATCCCGGCGCACTATCACGGCTCGATCGTCGGCATCACGCTGGCGCTGATGGGGCTCACCTACGCGCTGCTGCCGCGTCTGGGCTTCACGAGGCCGCTGCCGCGTTTCGCCGTCTGGCAACCGCTGCTGTACGGGCTAGGACAGTTTCTGCATATCGCCGGACTGGTGTGGTCGGGCGGTTATGGCGTGCAGCGAAAAGTGGCCGGCGCCGAGCAGGTGCTGCGCACGACCTCCGAAGTGGCCGGCATGGCGCTGATGGGCATCGGCGGGCTGATCGCGGTCTGCGGCGGGTTGCTGTTCGCGATCGTCGTGCTGCGCACCCTGCGTCGCGGCCGCATGTAATGACGCCGGCGTTGCGCGTGCTGTTGCCGTTGGCGTTTGCTCTGGCCGTGATCGTGGTCGTTGCCAGCGCCACGCTGCGGTTGGCTGCCAACGGCATCGGCTGCACGCCATGGCCGGCCTGCTATGGGCAGGAGGCCACGGCCGCTGCAGCCAGTGAACAGCCGCTGCTGCGCGGGCTGCGCATCGCGCACCGGATCGCTGCCTCGGCGTTTGCGCTCGTGGCACTCGCTGTTGTTGCGCTCGGTTGGCGGCGTTGGCGGCAAGCGTCGCGTGTCGCTGGCGTTGCGCTGCTGGGCGTGACCGGCATGTTGGCCTGGGTCGGCCTGTATACGCCGTCGCCGCTGCCGGGGGTCACGCTGCTCAATGTGCTCGGCGGATTCACGCTTCTCGCGTTGCTGGCCTTCCTGCTGGCGGCAGCCAGAACGCAAGCTGTCGCTCGGGAGCAGCAGACGCCCGCGTCGCCGGCGTGGATTCTTCTATGGGTCGCACTGGTGTTGCAGGCGGGCGGCGGTGCGCTGATCAGCGCGCGGCTGGCCGGCGATGCCTGTGCAGCGGGCTGCGCTGTGGTCTGGCTACCCGACGCGTTCGTGCTGCTGCAGCCGTTCGTTGCCGGAGCGGCAACCGAACTGCTGCCGCGTGGCGGCGAGCCGCTTCATTTGCTGCACCGACTGGGCGGGCTGGCGCTCGTGCTTGTCTGTGTGATTGTCGCGGCGGCAATGTTCGAGCGTGGTCGGCGATGGGCAGGCGCAACGCTGAGCGTTGCCGCGGCGGCCGGCGCGCTTGGCTTTGCCATCGCATCGACCCCGCCCGTACTGCCGCTCGCCGTGCTTCATGCGCTGGCCGCCGGCCTGCTGTTCGCGGCGCTTGCTGCCATGCTGGCGGCAAGAAATTCCCGGGAGAAGCCAGGATGATCGTTCTCGATGCTCGCGACTGGGAGCCGCCGCGCCCCTTCGAAGAAGTGATGGAAGCGCTGTGCCGGCTGCAGCCGGGCGAGCGCATCCGGCTGATCATCGGCCGCGAGCCGCTGCCGCTTTATCGCGTGCTGCAGCAGAATGGTTACGCGTGGTTTACCGCCGCGCGCGACGATGGCGCTTTCGAGATCGATATCTGCGAGCAGTCCGCCGATGTGCAGGGCGACGATGCCTAGCGCGCGTGCTTGCGCAGCCGCTCGAGATCGCGGATGAGGATGTGGCGTCCGTGCACTTCGATCAGGCCGAGCGCGGAGAGGTCGTGCAGGATGCGCGACAGGTGCTCCTGCGTGAGGTTCAGCCGCGAGGCGATCACCCCCTTGGCCACCGGCAATTCGATCTCGACGCTGCCTTCGGGCAGTGCCGCGGCGCAGCCGTCGCTCGGCGGCTCGATGCCACAGTCGCGCAAGAGAAAGCCGATCAGCCGCTCGGTGCCCGAGCGCGTTGAATACGACTCGACGTCGGCCACCAGTTGATGCAACCGGCGTGAAAGCCCGGCCAGCATGCGGCGGGCGAAACCGGGGTCGCGGTCGATGTTCTCGAACACCGTCTCCTTCGGCACCAGCAGCAGCAACGCGTCGCTCAGCGCCTGTGCGGTCACCACGTGCGGTATATCGAGGAACATCACCGCTTCGCCGAAGCTCTGGCCCTGGTCGAGGATTTCGACGATCTTCTCGACCCCGGTGCTCGAAACGAAGGAAAGCTTCACCTGCCCGTAGGCGACGATGTACGTGCCGGCGGCCGCGTCGCCCCGCCGAAACAGCGTTTCGCCGCGCGCCAGGCGCACTTGGCGCGTGCGCTCGGCAATTCGCGCGCGCTGCTCATCGGAAAGCTCCTTGAACAGCGGCATGTTGGCGATGAACGCTTCGGTGCTGGGGGTGTTGGCGACCATGATCTTCTCCGATTCGAGCGCGCCGGCACGCACAACACGCATGGGCGCGGTCCGCATCCAGCGCAGTCTGCGCAGCTGCGGCCGCCGAAGTTTGACGCGCATCAGCACGGCGGCCATCGATGCCAACGGAGGCACGGCAACCTCCCTCCAAGGAGGTAGTGGTTCTTCGCAGGCAGCAGCGATTGTGCGCTTGATGGGAATCAAGGCGGTGCAGCGGCCAGTCGACCTAGATTGCCGCAAGCGCGCAACCGGAGTCTGCGGTGAACCTGAACAGGTGGCGGTGTCTCGGCCCGCTTTCGATCTCGCTCTGCGGCTGGGTTGCCGATGGGGCGGCACAATCGATGGCACAGTTGGCGCCGTTCGAGGTGATCGGCATTGCGCAGCGCATCGATCGCAACATCGACGAGGCCGCACCGAGCGCGAGCCTGATCACCCGCACCGAGATCGAGCGGGCGGCGGTTTCCAATCTGCGCGAGCTGCTGCGCTATGAGCCGGGTGTCAGCATCGAACGGTCGACGACGCGCTTCGGATTCGGCGAGATCGGCATCCGCGGCATGACCGGCAACCGCGTGCTGATGCAGGTCGACGGCATCCGCCTGCCCGACAGCTACCGTGTCGGCCGCCTGTCGAGCGCTTCGCGTAACCAGTTCGACATCAGCCTGCTGCGGCGGGTGGAGATCCTGCGTGGGCCGAGCTCTGCGCTGTACGGCTCCGACGCGCTCGGTGGCGTGATCGCACTTGCGACCGTCGACCCCGATGATGTCCTCGACGGGCGCCGCCTGGCGGCCAGCGCCGATGCCGGCTACGGATCGGCCGCCGAGCGCGCCTGGCAAGCGCTGCTCATGGCCGTCGCTGCGCAGCCGCTGCAGGCGCTGATCGGCGTACAGCACAGCGAGGCGCGCGAGGTCGCCAATC
>JBFINI010000147.1:0-7542 GCA_041611275.1 Burkholderiaceae bacterium | reverse complement strand
GCCGTGGTTGAACATGGCGATCGACTCGGCGCCATGCGCAGCCTTGATCGCCTTCATCTTGTCGGCGACGAAGTTCAATGCCTCATCCCACGTCACCGCCACCCACTGCTCCTTGCCGCGTTCGCCCTTGCGCAGCAGCGGTTTTTGCAGCCGGTCGGGGTCGTAGTAGCTGCCCACCGCGGCGCTGCCGCGCGGGCAAAGCCGGCCGCGGCATTGCGGGTCGAGCGGGTTGCCCTCGAACTTCCACAGCTTGCCGTCGCGCACCGATGCCACGCCGCCGCAGCGCCAGAAGCACATTTCGCAGAAGGTCGGCACCGATCGAACTTCGCCGCCGTTTGCTGCAACCGCACGCGACAGCGGCTCGACCTGCGTCGCGGCCAAGCCGGCGCCGAAGCTGGCAGCCGAAATCTTGAGAAATCTCCTGCGTGAAATGCTTTCTTTCCTCATCGTCCCGACCCTTTTCTAGGACGGCGATCGTCTCGCCACCCTTTTCGTCGACCCGCGCCCGTTTGCGCAGCGCAGCAACCACTGCGAATTCGACTCCCGATACCCCATAGGGCATTTGATCAGGATCAGCGATCGGGCCGGGATTTCGCGTTTGTCACAAACGGAAACAAGCAAATGAGACAAGTTTTCCGAACGCAGTCTCGATTAGTCACGGCCGTTGATTCTGGTCAACCGAGGCGATGACGTCGCGTCTAGCGTTCATTACACGTAGGGGTATCGATTGATCTACGCACAGCGGCTCTGTTCCGGCGATCGCCGACGACGACGGACCCGAATGCGGAACCCTGACGGAAGTGCAGCCAACCCACGGAGGGTCTCAAATGCAAGCTCGAAGAACACTGATCACGGCAATGCTGGTCTCGGCCAGTCTGCTGCTGCCCGGCCTGGCGCTGGCGCAGAACTATCCGTCCTCGGTCGGCCAGATGGTCGCCGCCACCAAGAAGCAGATCAAGACGGTCAAGCTGGATGAATTCAAGGCCGCCTTCGACAAGAAGGACCTCGGCCTGATCGTCGACGTGCGGCAGGAGGACGAGTACGCGGATGGATTCGTTCCCGGCGCCGTCAACGTGCCGCGCGGGCTGATCGAGTTCCGCATCTGGAAACTGGTCGGCTTTCCCGACAAGACCGATCTGAACACCAGGATGACGCTGTACTGCGCGACCGGCGGCCGCTGCTCGCTGGCCACCAAGTCGCTGATGGACCTTGGCTTCACCAACGTGACCTCGGCAGACATGAAGTTCGAAGACTGGGTCAAGGCCGGCTATCCAGTGGCCAAGCCGAAATAGCGGTCACCTTGTTGTGTAAAGCGGATGCCAACGGCATCCGCTTTTTTCACGCCCGCGCCGGCAAATGCTCGATTGAACGCGCTGCGCATCACCGGCGCAGCGGCAACGCGCCGACTGAGCTTCGCCTCGTCGCGGCGACAAGGCCGCGGGCTCTGATTCAATAACGAGCGTCGGGCGGGCGTGGTTCGGCGCCGATCCATGCGGTGCGGAACCGCATTTCGGTAAGCGCCGCCTCGGCGGCGCGCTTCTGCCGGCGCTGGCTTTCAGCCAGTCCGTACAGCGACCAGCCGTTGTCCGGATGGCGCTCGAGATCGGCGCGAAACGCCGCCTCCGCTGCCACGGCATCGCCGGCGAGCAGTAGCGCGCCGCCGAGGGCCTGCCGCGCCGGCATCGCCCATGGCGGCGGCTCTTCGCTCTCCAGCGCGTCTTCCAGTTCGACCGCGCGGCGCAGAAACTCGACCGCCTGCGGCAGTTTGCGTTGGGCCAGCGCGATGTCGCCACGCAGCGAGGTCTCGGCCAGTGCCAGCAGCGCGGCCAATTCGTCGATGCCTTTGAGTGTCAGGCCGCGCAGGCGAACGTCGGCCAGCGCCGCCCGCAGTCGTTCGAGCTCCTCCGTCGCCGCCTCCGCTTTGCCGGAGCGGGCCAGCGCGATGCCGCGCGCGTAGCGCCATACGGCCGCCGGATACGTCGAGGCGTGCGCCGGCCACTTCGGCTCACCCGCCGCGAGGATGTCGTCCCAGCGGGCAAAGCGCACCTGCGCCAGCCACGGCAGGCCGAGGAAATAGTCGTTCGAGCCGCCGGCGCCGAACGGCTGCTCGTTGCGCTCGGCCTCGGTGGCCAGCCAGCGCGCGGCCTGCAGCGCGGTGGCTGCATCGCCTTGTAATGAGGCCGCCGCCCACAGGAAGTGATGGTGGTGCGAGACGTGGCCGAGCGGTGCGAAGCCCTGCGCGCGCAACTGGGCGTCGAGCCGGCGGTCGGCCTCGATGGCGTCGCGATTGACCCGCACGGCGTCGGCATAGCGGCCGACGCGCATGAAAATATGCGACGGCATGTGGACGATGTGCCCGGCGTCCGGCGCCAGCGCACCGAGCCGCTCGGCCGCGGCAAGCGCCTGCTGCGGCGTGCGCGAGTTTTCCAGTGCGTGGATCAGGAAATGATTGGCGCCGGCATGGTTCGGCGAACGCGCCAGCACCCGCTCCAGCGTGTCAATCGCCGCCAGCGTGCCTTCGCGCGGCAACCTGCCGTCGCGGCTCCACCATTCCCACGGCGACAGCATCAGCAGCGCCTCGGCGTACAGCACCGCGACTTCGTCGTCTTCGGGAAATGTGCGCGCCACCTTGGCCATGGCCTGCGCATAGGCGATATCGAGCGGCTCGGCGTCCATCGGCGCCGGCGGCGCGGCGCACACCGCCTCGCCAGTGCGATCTGTGCCTGCCGACGCAGTCGGCGCCGCCGCCGGGTCGAGCCGGGCCGCCATCGCCGCGATCAATGCGCGCTCCATGTCGTTGGCCTTGCCGGCCAGCGTCAAGGCGCGCTTCACGTACTGCGCCGCACGCGCATCGGCCGGCCGCAGCGGACGGTTGATGTTCGGTCCGGCGGCATAGGCCATGCCCCAGGCGCACATCGCGCAGTCGGGATCCAGCCGCACCGCCTCGCTGAATGCGCGCAGCGCTTCGCTGTGGTCGAACGCATACGCCAGCCGCAGGCCCTGGTCGAAGAACTGCTGCGCCAGGGGTTCGCGCGTGCTGATCGGCAGGTGCGCATCGCCAACGCGCACGACCCGCGGCGCCTGTGCCTTTGTCGCGGCCGGCGCCTGCGCTGCCGTGTCGGGACGGCAGCCGGCCACCGCCAGCAGCGCGGCGGCGGTCAGCGCAACGATGACCAGGCGCCCCATCATCGAGACATTGTATGGACGTGCTGACGAGTGCCCGTGCACGCGGCGCGCCGACGAACGAAGCCGCGCGACATGCCTTTAGCTGCGCGGCGGCTCGACGTCCTGCCGCGGTTCGTCCTCCGATGTCGAGGCGTTTCGCGGCGCAGGGTCGCCGTTTGCCGGCCTTTCATCGGCAGCCGCCTGCGGTCGCTCGACCCCGTGCAGCTCTTCCGAAGGATGCCTCTCCATCCGCGGCAGCGCCTCGTCGCGCTGCGTTGATGCTTCGCCCGTCCCGGGCGAGTGGCTGGCCGGTGCTTCATCGCGGCGTGCTGCTGCCTCAGGCAACAAAGGTCCCACGGTTGGCGTCGCTTGCGCAGGCAACGCCTCGCGTGGCGTGGGCGCAGTTCCTTCCTTGGCAATGGCCGCTGGCGCTGACGACTCGCCCCCCCCGCCAGCGGCAGCCACTGCAGCGGCCGGCGCCGGCGGACCGACGAAATCATGCAGTTCGAAGTCGATCGGCCGCGACAGCACCAGCGACGGCAGGATCGTGGTCAGCGCCGCGTAGATCAACAGGGCGCCGTACAGCGTCTCGGAGATACCGAAGCGCTCGCGCAAGATGGTGGCCAGCACCAGCGTGAAGATCAGTGTCGGCGTGAGTGCCAGCGCCACGTTGAGACTGCTCTTCGCGCTTTCGTGTTTGATGAAGCGTCGCTGCGACCAGACACCGAAGACACGCAACGGCAGCAGCGCCGCCGTTATCAACAGCCCGAGTTTCAATGCCTCGAGCGTCAGCGCGCCGGCCGGCACGTTCATGCCGCGATAGAAGAAGTAAAACGGCACGAAGAACGAGGCAAACAGCTTGACCGCATGCAGGTTGTCGTCGGAGGCGAGGTCAGGCAACGGCTCGCGCAGCAGGCGGGCAATGAAGCCGGCCAGGAACGCGCCGACCAGGTAATACACGCCGAGTTCCTTGGTCAGATAGGCGGCGATCAGACCAACCATCACCAGCAGCGAGAACTCCGAACCCGGCGCGTAGGGCACCACCAGGCGCGCGAGGAAGATGTACAACAGCGGCAGCGCCACGATCATCACCGCTAGCGCGCCGCCAGCCCAGGCCATGCGTTCGAACGACGACGATTGCAGCACGCCGAAGAGCACCGCCAGCGCCAGCAGTTCGCCGCCGATCGCCTTGCTGGTAACCCAGAAACGCTCGTCCTCGTTCAGGCCGAGGCTTTCCAGCGTGTCGAGGATGAAGCCGGTCGACGGCGTCAGCAGCGCCAATGCCAGCAGCGCCGAGGCCTGCCACGAGAAGCCGAAATAGGTAACGCCGATGTAGACGCCAACGCCGAGGGTGTCGCTGCGAAACACCAGGTGGCCGACCAGCGGCCCGGTGGCGCGCCGCATCAGCTTCAGGTCGACTTCAAGGCCAGCGAACAGGAACAGCGACGAAATGCCGAGCGTGCCGAGCAGGGCCAGCGTGGCGTCATGGCTGAACTGCGACAGGAACAGCGCGGCGACGATGCCCAGGCCGAGGCAGGTCAGCGGCGCCGGCAGCAGAAACCGCTGCAGCACGCGCGGCACCACCAGCAGCCCGAAGATCAGCACCAGGTAGGCAACCTCGCTCGATTGCAGCAGGGAAAGCAGGTCAGCGGGCATAGGACCGTCGAATCGGGACAGTCGCGATTATCCGGTAGCGCCAAGGTGGCGCCCGCCGCCGCGCCGGCGCACACTCGGCGCCCTAGTGCAACGAGCAGGAAGCAACATGCGTTTCGACTCACTGAGCCGGCGGCTGCCGGTCAAGCTCGACAGCACCAGCAACGGCGAATTCGAGCCGGTCGCCCTGTCGCTGACCGCGCAGCAGGCACGACGCGACGCACAGGCCGCCGCCGACGAAGGCGCCCGCCGGCTGGGCCTGCCGCGACGCCGCTACCTCATGTCGCTGTTCGGTGCTGCGGCAACGCTGTCGGCGTTCGATCGGACCTTCGCCGCCGCCGGCGCGCGCGGCGGCCGCTATGTCGTGCCGCCGGAAGCGCCGTTCGAACTGGCGGCCGCCGAGTCGCGGCTGTCCGGCGACGAATTCATCTTCGACGTGCAGCTGCATCACGTGAATCCGCAGGGCGCGTGGCGCAAGCGCGCTTCGCCGAACGCCTTCAAAGGCATGCCGAACTCGGCCTGCGGCAAGACCGATCACGTCGAGTGTTTCTCCGCTGACCAATTGCTGAAGGACGTGTTCCACGACAGCGACACGGCGATGGGCGTGCTGTCGCACGTGCCGGGCGGACTCGACACCAATCCGCTCGACTTCGAAGCGGCAGGCAGCACGCGCGTGGCCGCCAATGCCCTCGATGGCAGCGCCCGGCTGCTGCTGCATGGCCGCTGCATGCCGACGCTGGACGGCGAAATCGACGGCATGGATGCGCAGGCGGAGAAATGGCCGCTGGCCGGCTTCAAGACCTACACCCAGTTCGGCCCGCGCGACGGTACCGAAGGTTTCTATCTGGACGACGAGCGCTATGGGCTGCCGTTCATCGAGCGCGCGCGCAAGCTCGGCGTTCGCAACATCTGCGTGCATAAGGGCCTGGCTTTCGGCGCACGCGGCTACGAATACTCGACCTGTGTCGACGTCGGCCGCGCGGCCAGACGCTATCCCGAACTCAATTTCCTCATCTACCACTCGGGCTTCGATACCGCGGTGAAAGAGGGCGCCTACAACCCGAAGGCGGCCGCTGGCGTCGATGTGCTGATCCGCGCAGTGCGCGAAGCAGGCGTGAAGAACGTCTACGCCGAACTGGGCAGCACCTGGCGCTTCGTGATGCGCGATCCGGACCAGGCCGCGCACCTGCTCGGCAAGCTGCTCAAGCACCTCGGCGAGGACAATATCCTTTGGGGCACCGACTCGATCTGGTATGGCAGCCCGCAGGACCAGATCCAGGCTTTCCGCGCCTTCGAGATCAGCCGCGAATTCCAGGACCAATACGGCTACCCGGCGCTGACCCCGGCGATCAAGCGCAAGATCTTCGGCGGCAACGGCGCCCGCGTTTACGGCCTGAAGCCCGACGAGATGCGTCGCACGCTCGCACGGGATCGCGTGCAGAAGTCGAAGCTCGACTACCTGAACGACCCGCAGCCGACCTTCGCCACCTACGGCCCGCGCACGCGACGCGAGTTCCTGGCGTTTCGCGCGCTGCACGGCGATTCGCCCTGATCGACCTACGCGTTGACGCGTAGCCGATATGAGCGAGAGCGGGGTGCTGTAAGGCGCCGCGCCCTGAACAGAGTTGTCTTTTTCGACCGTGTTCAAGTGGACGCTGTAACCGCGGCAGCCATCCGGTCGAAGTACAAGTGACACACTGCTCCCCCGCTTCGGGACATGGAGGAACTGATGACCTTTGTTCGCCCTCGTATGGCCTTGTTCGCCGCTTCGGTTGGCGTTGCCGCCTTTGCGCTGGTCAGCTGTGAAAGCATGCCGATGCGCACCATGAGCATGACAGCGGAGTCCACGCCGAAACCGACTGCCGAGGCGGTCGCCGCGCACCTGAAGAGCCAGCGCTATGCGCAGTCCTGGAAGTTCTATCCGGGCAAGCAGGCGCTGTACACCGGACAGGTCCCGCACGGCATGCTGCTGACCACCTATGTCAACGACATCGCCTTCGGCGCGCTGAGCGCCAAGGCAGGCACGATGCCGTACGGAGCGATCATCGTGAAGGAAAACTATACCCCGGACCGCAAGCTTGCGGCGGTGACGGTGATGTACAAATCGAAGGACTTCAACCCGTCGGCTGGCGACTGGTTCTGGTCGAAAACGGCGGCCGACGGCACCGTCGAGGCCAGCGGCAAGGTGGCCGGCTGCATCGGCTGCCACACGCCGAGCAAGCGCGATTTCGTCCTGACGCCGCTGAGTTAGGCCGAGCCTGGCGCGCCACCGCCGCGAGCCGCCGCAGCGGTCACGGGCTGCGGCCGCCGGTGATGTAGGTCTCGAGCTGCTCGATGATGAACTGCTGCTCGGAGATGATGTTCTTGACCAGATCGCCGATCGACACCAGCCCGATCAGCTTGTCGTCCTCGATCACCGGCAGATGCCGCAGCCGGCCGCCAGTCATCAGCCGCATGCATTCTTCGACGCTCTGGTGCGGCCGCACGTACTTGACCGGCGCGCTCATCACCTGCTGCACTGAAGTCTGCTTCGACGAGCGATCCATCAGCGCGATCTTGCGCGCGTAGTCACGCTCGCTGAAGATGCCGATGACCTTGCCGTCTGCCGCGACCACCAGCGCACCGATTTCCTTTTCGGCCATCAGCGCGATTGCCTCGTAGACGGTGGCCTGCGGCGAGATCGTGTGCACGCTGTTGTCAGCTTTCGTGCGCAGTATGTTGGCG
>JBFINI010000146.1:0-7583 GCA_041611275.1 Burkholderiaceae bacterium | reverse complement strand
GATCAGGCCGGGATCCAGCGCCGCCCCTATCGGCCCCGGCACCACCCAGCCATAAGCGTGGCCGCCGACCGAGGCGTAAA
Source organism: Burkholderiaceae bacterium (assembly GCA_041611275.1). Classification (GTDB taxonomy): domain Bacteria; phylum Pseudomonadota; class Gammaproteobacteria; order Burkholderiales; family Burkholderiaceae_F; genus JADJWR01. Next base: position 7,503 of record JBFINI010000146.1, on the reverse strand, counting down.
CCGGGCAATGGTTCATGCAGGCGCCGCAGCGGATGCAACGGAGCATCTCCTCGAACTCGCCGCCGAGAATACCGGTGCGTCCGGCATCCATCAGCACGAAGTATGTGTGCTGTGGGCCGTCCGCCTCGTCGGCCGCGCGAATACCGGTAAGCAGCGAGAAATAGTTCGAGATCGGCTGGCCGGTGGCGGAGCGCGCCAGCAGCCGCATGATCGTCGCCGCGTCCTCGAGCGTCGGCAGCACCTTTTCGATACCGGCGAGCACCACGTGCACGCGCGGCAGCAAAGTGCACATGCCCTCGTTGCCTTCATTGGTCACCAGCGCAACCGAGCCCGTCTCGGCGATCAGGAAATTGGCGCCGGTCACGCCCATGTCGGACGACAGAAAATGTGCGCGCAGCACTTCGCGCGCCTCACGCGTGAGCTGATTGATCTCCGTCTTGCGCGGTGTGCCGTGTGTACGCGCAAACAGGTCAGCGATCTCGTCGCGGTCCTTGTGGATGACCGGCGCGATGATGTGCGACGGCGGCTCGTTGTCGTTGATCTGCAGGATGTACTCGCCGAGGTCGGTCTCGATCGATTCGATCCCTACCGCCGCCAGCTTCTGGTTCAGCTCGACTTCCTCCGAAACCATCGACTTGGTCTTGGTGACCTTCTTCACGTCGTGCTGGCGCGCGATCTCGACGATCAGTGTTGCCGCTTCTTCGTAAGTCTGCGCATAGAGCACGGTGGCGCCACGGGCAGCGGCCGTTTGTTCAAAGCGCTCCAGCCAGACGTCGAGGCGGGCCAGCGCCCGGTTGCGTCGTTCGACCGCCGCGTTGCGCGTGCCCTCGAAGTCATCAAGTTCGCCGATTGCCGCCGCCCGGGCGCTGACGATCTTGTCGGCGAACGACGACAGATTGCGCTGCAGGCGCGCGTCGGCAAGCTTCATTGCCGCGCGCGACTTGAAATGCATCGACTGGACGTGCACTTCGGTTCCTTCAGCGCTCAGACATCGCCGGCGAGCACCTGCGCCACATGCAGCACGCGAGTCTTTTCATCGCCGATACGGCGCAGACGACCTTCAATGTTCAGCATGCAGCCAAGGTCACCGAGCACAACAGCCTCGGCACCCGAGGCGCGGATGTTGCGGCACTTTTCCTCGACGATCGCACCGGAAACATCCCCATACTTGATCGAGAAGGTGCCGCCGAAGCCACAGCACTGCGTGGCCCCGGCCATCTCGGTCAACTGCGCGCCTGGCACCAGTGCAAGCAGTCGCCGCGGCTGTGCCGATACGCCGAGTTCTCGCAGGCCACAGCACGAGTCGTGATAGGCGATACGCCCGCTAAAGTCCGACTCGAGTCGCTCCACCTTGAGCACAGTGGCGAGGAAGTCGGTCAACTCAAAAGTGCGCGCGGCGAGATCTTCCGCTCGCGCCTTAAGGTCCGGGTCGTCCCTGAACAGTTCGAGGAAATGCACTTTGATCTGCCCGCCGCACGAGCCCGAAGGAACGACGACGTAGTCAAAGCCGGCGAACTCGTCGATCAGCTTCTCGGCCAGCGCACGCCCGGCGGCGGCGTCACCTGAGTTGTAGCCAGGCTGTCCGCAACACGTTTGCGTCAACGGCACCTCCACGGTGCAGCCTGCCCGCTCAAGGAGCTTCAACGTCGAAAAGCCGATCTCCGGACGTACGGCGTCGACGAGGCAGGTGACGAACAGTGCTACGCGCATCGATGGCGGCCTCAGCGCCTCACGACTGCCAACAACGAACGGAAAGCCCCGGAATCACGCGCTGGCGTCGTTTCGTATCGCGACATAGAATTACACATATCGAATTTTGCAGCGCCTTATGGTGGATCGTCAGCCTAACGTCGCTCCCGCACGGGAGAAAACCGCAATCCAGGTCATCGAGCGGATGATGAATCTTCTCGATGCGCTTGCCATCCGCACCGGCCCGGTCAGCCTGAAAGAACTTGCGCAATCGACCGGGCTGCATCCCTCGACAGCGCATCGGATACTAAACGACATGGTTGTGGGGCGCTTCGTCGACCGCGGCGAGCAGGCGGGCACCTACCGGCTCGGTATGCGACTGCTTGAACTCGGCAACCTCGTCAAGGCGCGACTGTCGGTTCGGGAGGCAGCAATCGAATTGATGCGCGAACTTCATCATCGAACAAGCCAGACCGTCAATCTGTCGCTGCGCCAGGGCGACGAGATCATCTATATCGAACGTGCTTACAGCGAGCGCTCCGGAATGCAGGTGGTGCGGGCCATCGGTGGGCGCGCGCCGCTGCACCTGACCTCGAGCGGCAAGCTGTTTCTCGCTGCCGACGATCCGCGGCTGGTTCGTGCTTACGCGACGCGAACCGGCCTGGCGGGCCATACGCGCAATTCGATCACTGAACTGCCGAAGCTGGAGCGCGAACTGTCGTTGGTGTGCGCCCGCGGCTATGCGCGTGACAACGAAGAACTCGAACTCGGCGTGCGCTGCATCGCCGCGGCTGTGCGCGACGACTCGGGGCGCATTGTTGCCGGTCTGTCGCTTTCAGCACCGGCAGAGCGGATGGACGATGACTGGGCAGCCGAGCTGATCACCGCTGCGCAGCGGATCTCGCATCAGCTCGGCTATGTTGCCGGCAGCGAGAACGGAACGGCTGCTCGCGAAAGCGTCTGACGCGCGTTGATCAGACGCGCGGAGAGCTGGCGCTGGTTCGATTGGCCTCGAGCCAGTCGCGGATCCGCTGAGCGTCGCCGAGGCGCGAATACTTGCCGACCGAGTCGAGCAGCACCATGACGACCCGCTGCCCCTCGATCACTGCCTGCATCACCAGACAACGGCCAGCGGCTGAGATGTAGCCGGTCTTCTGCAGTCCGATCTCCCAACTCGGACTGGCCGTCAGGCGGTTGGTATTGCCATACCGAACGACGCGCTTGCCCACCGGCAGTGACATTTCGCTGCTCGTCGAATAATCGCGAATCAGCGGCTCTTCATAGACCGCATTGACCAGCCGCACCAGGTCGGCCGCAGACGAGCGATTCTCTGCGGACAAACCGGTCGGGTCGGCAAAATGCGTGTCGTGCATGCCGAGCAGTTGCGCCTTGGCGTTCATCGCTTCGACCGCCGCGGCGACGCCGCCGGGATAGGTGCGCCCCAGCAATTGCGCGGCGTGGTTCTCGGACGACATCAAGGCCAGATGCAATGCCTGCCCACGAGTGAGCTTGACTCCGGGATTCAGCCGGGAGCGGACCCGATCGATCGTCCGGTCCGAACGCTCCACTTCCAGTTGCTCATCAAGGTCGAGGTCGGCCTCGACGGTGATCAGCGCCGTCATGAGCTTGGTGATCGAGGCGATCGGCAGTACGGCTTCCGGATTCTTCTTGAAAAGAACTTCGTTGGTATCCTGGTCGACGACCAGTGCCGCCGACGAGCGCAGATCGAGGGGGTCGTCAGTGCGGTGCAGACCCGCCAATTGCCCTTCACTCGGACGTGCCGGACGGCGCACCTTCGCACGCGTACGGGTGTTGGCCCGCGATTTAACGCTTGCTTTCTTGGCGACCGCATTGCTGCCGGTGGCAGCCTTGCCAGCTGCATCGCCACTGCGACTTTGCGCCACGGCGGAATCGGCCAGCGACGCAGTGACCGCAAACGCAAACAAGGCAACGATCAAATAACGCACTGGCCCGTCCTCCGATACAACAGCTCTCTGCCGCGTGGGCTTCGCTGCCGCCACTGATGGAAGTTATCGGCGGTTGGCGAAAAGCGCCAGCTGACGGTTTTCATTAATGACTCCAGCGTCGCGCAATACGGCGCGGTACTGCCGCCCGTTAAGCGGCGCAACACTGCCGATCGCCCGGCGCCGGACGACGCATCAAACATGAAGGACGAAACGCCACCAGCAAACCAGAAATCACTGGGCCGGATGTCTCGTGGTTTCTTAGAATTGTTCTGCAACCGCTTGATTCCGCGCGAGTCTAGCCGCGCAGTTTTGGCGCTGTAAAGCGCTACGTTGCTAAATTGCCGCAGCGATCGCACGGCCCAGGTCGGCCGTAGCGGCCGTGCCCCCTATGTCGCGAGTGAGCGGCGCATGTTGCGGCCCAGCCGCCAGGGCCGACTCGATGGCCCGCAGTACGGCGGCGCCGGCTTCATCGAGGCCGAGCCAGTCGAGCATCATCGATGCGCACCAGATCTGACCGATCGGGTTGGCAATGCCCTTGCCGGCGATATCCGGGGCCGAGCCATGCACCGGCTCGAATAGCGACGGAAACCTGCGCTCGGGGTTGAGGTTGGCCGACGGTGCGATGGCGATCGTGCCGGTGCACGCCGGTCCAAGGTCGGAAAGGATGTCGCCAAACAGATTCGACGCGACGACGACATCAAAGCGTTCCGGAAACCGCACGAAATGGGCGGCCAGGATGTCGATATGGAACTTGTCGAATGACACGTTTGGATAGCCGGCAGCCACCGCCTCAACCCGCTCATCCCAAAAGGGCATGGTGATCGAGATGCCGTTGGACTTGGTGGCCGAAGTCAGGTGTCGGCGAGGCCGTTTCTGCGCCAGTTCGAATGCAAAGCGGACCACACGATCGACACCGACGCGCGTCATGATCGTTTCCTGGATTGCAAATTCGCGCTCGGTGCCCTCGAACATGCGACCGCCGACCGATGAGTATTCGCCTTCGGTGTTCTCGCGCACGACGACGAAATCGATCTCGCCCGGCTGGCGGGCGGCGCCGTCGGCGCGCACCAGCGGTGAACGGATGCCCGGCATCAGTCGACAAGGGCGCAGATTGACGTACTGGTCGAACTCGCGGCGGAACTTGATCAACGAGCCCCAGAGCGAGATGTGGTCGGGGACCGTCGCCGGCCAGCCGACCGCGCCGTAGAAAATGGCGTCGTGACCGCCGATGCGGTCCTTCCAGTCCGCCGGCATCATCGCCCCGTGCTTGCCGTAGTAGTCGCAAGAGGCAAAGTCGAAGTGGTCGAAGTGCAGGTCGAGACCGAACTTGCGCGCGACGGCATCGAGAACGCGCAGGCCCTCGGGCACGGTTTCCTTGCCTATGCCGTCGCCGGGAATGACGGCGATACGCTTCTTGCTCATTGGCTGCTCCGGTAGTGGTTCAGGTGCGGATGCGTTCGACGGCTGCGCGTAGCGGCGCCGGCAACGGCACCGGCCGCCGGCTCACGCGGTCCACGTATACGTGAATGAAGAAACCCTGCGCGCTGGCCAGATCCTGCCCGGCCCCAAACAGCGCCACTTCGTAACGAACGCTCGAGGTTCCGATGTGCGCCACCCGCAGTCCGGCATCAACCCGCTGCGGAAAGGCAAGCTCGCTGAAGTAATTGCAGTGCGTCGCCACCACCAGACCGACGACCGGGCTGGTCTCGATGTCGAGCGCACCTTTCGAAATCAGGTACTCGTTGACGACAGTGTCGAACCAGCTGTAGTAGACGACGTTATTCACGTGTCCGTAGACGTCGTTGTCGCTCCAGCGAGTCTGAATCGGCAGGAAGTGCCGGTACTGCGCGCGCGGCTGCGCCGCTTGACGTTCGTTCAATTTGACCTCTGCTGCGATCCCTGGTGCAGAACCATGGCAACACCGCCCATGGTGATCAGCACGCCGGCCCAAGCCTGCACGCCCAGGACCTCACCGAACAACCACCAGGCCAGAACGGCGGTTGCCGGCGGAGTCAGATACATCAGGCTGGCGACCTCGGTGGCCCGACCGCGGCGAATCATAGTGAGCAGCAGCGCCATGGCGACCAGTGACAGCACCAGAACCGACCATGCGAGCGCCAGCCAGAACTCGGCCACCAGATTCACCGCGACGCTGCCGTTCGCGATGACGAACGGCAGCGTCACCAGGAACGAGGCACCGAACTGTATTGCGCTGCCCGTGCGCAGATCGGCATTGCCACCGAAACGTTTTTGATAAAGCGTGCCGGCAGTGATGCCGAGCAATGCCAGTACGTTGACCAGCAGAGGTACCCAGCCGGCGCCCTGCAACGTCAGGCGATCGGACAGCACAAGCGCGACGCCGACGAAACCCAGCGTCAGGCCGGCCCACTGGCGAATTGTTGCTCGCTCGCCAACCGAGCCGGCGAAGAACGCGGTCAACAAGGGCTGTAGTCCGACAATCAACGCCGACGCACCGGCGGGAACTCCTTCAGCGATCGCCCACCAGACGCCACCGAGGTAAGTCGCCTGCAGCAGCACTCCGACCGCGGCCACGTGCAACCAGGCAGCGAGCGTACGCGGCCAGGGTGCGCGGGTCACGGCAATTATCGGCAACAGCACAAGAACCACGGCGCCGTAGCGCCACAACAGGAAGGTCAACGGCGGCGAATGGGCCGCGGCGTACTTCGCAACGATGAACCCGGTGCTCCACAAGAACACGAAGACCACCGGCATCGCCGCGGCCTGCCAACGTCCGCCGCCAGCGGCATGCTGATCAGCCAAGGTCGGTTGCCACACTGCGCTGTTGCCGGCAGTGCCGCCAATGCGCATAAGCCGCCTGCACGGTATTGAGGTGAACCTGCACGGTGCTGTCCGGTTCGTGGCCATAGCCGCCGGCCATCGCTACGGCAACCGGAACCCGCAGCTGCGCGGCGAACTTGAAGACTTTTCGGTCTCGCGCCCGCAGCCCGTCGAAGGTCAGGCGCAGACGGCCAAGGCGATCGCCCTCGTGCGGATCGGCACCGGCCAGATAGATGAGGAAGGTCGGCGAAAAGCGCGTCTGCATGCGCATCAGCGCCTCGTCGAGCGCAGCGAGATAGTCGTCGTCGCCAGTCTCGTCCGCCAATCCAACATCGATATGACTGTCGAACTTCCGTACTGGGTAATTGCGGGCGCCATGCAACGACAGCGTGAACACCTCTCTGCAGTCATGAAAGATCGCCGCGCTGCCATCGCCCTGGTGAACATCGAGATCAATGATTGCAACACGCTGCCGCGGAAAACGGCTGCAGACAGTGGCGGCGACCGCCGCATCGTTGAACACGCAGTAGCCTTGACCACGGTCCCGGTGTGCATGGTGCGTGCCGCCGGCGAGATTCACGCCGATCCCGTCGACCTTGGCGGCAGCGCAGGCAGCAAGCGTGGCGCCCACCGAGCGCCGCGAGCGCTCAACCATCTGCGGCGACCAGGGAAAGCCGATCGACCGCTGCTCGGCCTCGGTCAGTTCACCCGCAACGACCCGGCGCACGTAGTCAGCATCGTGCGCGAGCAGAAGTTCCTCGTCCGTGGCGGCCGGAGGTTCGCACAGCTCGATGTCCGGTAGTTCCCGCTCGATGCGCTGGCGCAGCAGAGCGTACTTGGCCATCGGAAACCGGTGGCCCGGCGGCAGCGGGAGCACAAATCGATCGCTGGAGAAAGCCTGCAAGCCTGGCCCCTGTCTAGAGCTTGCATTCTAGCCAGTGCTCAGATCAAACCGGTTCTTGCGCGGCGCGCCAAATCTGGCCAATGTGTCATCAACTTGGACACCCATATTCTGACTTAAACAATTAATTTATATGTATAATTTCAT